>NZ_JAQVGQ010000271.1 GCF_028696615.1 Immundisolibacter sp.
GGCTTGAGCGCAGTGGCGACTACGGCGGCCTGCGACTGCTGCCCTGGTATGTGAGCTACCGCGCGATGGTATGGGCCAAGATCGCGGCGATCCGCGCCAGCCAGGTCGACGGCGAGGCGCGCAGCGAGAGCCTGGCGGAGTGTGCACGTTACCTCGCGCTGGCGGCGGCCCAGGCGCGGCCGACGGCGCCGGCGCTGCTGATCGCCAGCGGCGTGTCCGGTTCCGGCAAGAGCAGTCAGTCGCAGCCGCTGGTGGAACAGGGCGGCGTGATCCGGGTGCGCGCCGACGTCGAGCGCAAGCGCCTGTTCGGCCTCGACGCCATGGCGGCGAGCGGGTCGGCGCTCGGCGGTGGGCTGTATTCCGCCGAGGCGACCGCGCGCACCTACGCGCGGCTCGCCGAGCTGGCACGAACGGTGGTGGCGGCGGGCTATCCGGTTCTGCTCGATGCGACCTTCCTCAGGCGCGCGCAGCGGCGCAGCCTGGCGGAGCTGGCGGGCGTGCTCGGCGTGCCCTTCGTCATCCTCGCTTTCGATGCGCCGCCCGAGGTACTGCGCGAGCGGGTGCGCCGACGTGCGGCGGCGGGCAAAGACGCCTCGGAAGCCGATCTCGCGGTGCTCGAGGCGCAACTTCGGACGCGCGAACCGCTCGAAGAGGAGGAACTCGCGCGCGTGCTGCCGATCGATACCCGCTCGGCGCCGGACTGGCGCGCGCTGATGCCCGCGCTCCGCCAGCTGTGGCCGGGGCCGGCAGACCGATAGAACGCAACGACTTCCGGAATTCGATGGACACCTTGACCCATGCCCTTTCGGGCGCCCTCGTCGGCCGCATGCTTGCCGGCCGCCGGGCGCCGCCCGCCACGGCGCCGATGGCACGGCCGCCGGTGTGGCAGGTGGTGGTCGCCGGCACCGTGGCCGCGACCTTTCCCGATCTCGACTTCGTGCTCGGCTGGGTGTCCGAGCTCACCTACCTGCGCGGCCATCGCGGCGTGACCCATTCGCTCGTGCTGTTGCCCCTGTGGGGGCTGCTGATCGCCTGGCTGCTGGCGCGCTTCTGGCAGCGCGGCGGGCGGGGCGGGGCGGGGTGGCGGTCCTTCTACCTCGTTGTCTGCAGCGCGATCTTCGTGCACATCCTGGGCGACCTCATCACCCAGTTCGGCACCATGATCCTGTCGCCGTTCTCGGACCGGCGCTTCGGCTGGGGCACGACCTTCATCATCGATCTGCCCTTCACCGGCATCATCCTCGCCGGCCTGCTGGTGAGCGCGCTGTGGCGCAGCAGCCGGGTGCCGGCGGTGAGCGCGCTGGTCCTGCTGGCGGGCTGGGTGGGGGTGCAGGCGGTCGGGCGCGGTGAGGCGATCGAGGCCGCGCGCGATTACGCCGCCCGCGAGGGCATCCAGGCGGTGCTGGTCGATGCGGCGCCGCGGCCGGCTTCGCCCTTCAACTGGACCGCGATCGTGTTCGACGGCGAGCGCTACCACTACGCCCACATCAATACCCGGCGCAGCGAGCCGCTGGTGGCGAGCGCCGACGACAACTTCATCCGCCGTTTCTCGGCGCCCTACCAGCCGGTGGCGATGGCGAAGTGGGAGGTGCGCGAGCGCTTCGGCGATAACGGTACGCGCGAACTCGCGCAGAGGGTGTGGCAGGCGAAGGATTTCGCCTTCTATCGCTGGTTCGCGATGTTCCCGGTCCTCGACCATGTCGAGAACGGTCCCTCGGGCCTGCTGTGCGCGAATTTCGTGGACCTGCGCTTCATGACGCCGGGGCGCGACAACACGCCGTTCCGCTACGGCCTGTGCAGTGGCGAGGGCGGCTGGCGCCTGTTCGAGCGCGAACTGGGCGGTCTGCGCTGGGTGATGGATTGAAGACGCGATGCCCTTGCAGCGCACGACACGGACTGTGCCATGACCGAACCTGATCCGGCCGCGACGCCGGTTTCCGTCAAGCCCTCGCGCTGGCGGCGTTTCTCGCGCGACCTGGCGTTCGTCGTCGCCATCGTGCTCGGCATGCACTGGGTGCAGACGCGCCACGTGCCCGACGGCGAGGCGCCGCCGTTCGCCGCGCCGGCGGCGGCAGGCGGGGAACTCAGCCTGGCGGCGTGGCGCTCGGCCCATGCGGACGGGCCGATCGGGCTCTATTTCTGGGCCGACTGGTGCGGCATCTGCACCGCGCAGCAGGGCAGCATGGACGACGTGCAGGCCGACTGGCCGGTGCTGACGGTGGCGATGCAGTCCGGCGACGCCGCGGCCGTGGCGCAGGTGCTGGCCGCGCGCGGGCTGGACTGGACGACGGCCGTGGATGCCGACGGACGCATCGCAGGCCGCTACGGCCTGCGGGGCGTGCCGGCCTTCGTCGTGCTCGACCGCGAGGGCCGGATCCGTTCGGTGAGTGTCGGCTACACCACCGAGTGGGGCATCCGCGCCCGCCTGTGGTGGGCCGGGCTGACGGGCTGAGGGCGGAGTCGAGGGGCCATGGCGACGACGACCGGACTGTTCGCGGCCTTTGCCGCCGGGGCAGCAGCCCTGGCCGGCGGTCGCGCCGCCGTGCACTGGGGGATCCGCAAGGGGCTGGCGGCGCCGCGCGTGCCGCATGACACCGACCCTGCGGCGCTCGGCCTGGGCTTCGACACGGTGCGCATCGCCACGGCCAACGGCAAGACCCTGCATGGCTGGTTCATTCCCGTGCCGGGCAGCGCTGCCGCGCCTGCGGTGGTGGTGCTGCATGGCTGGGGCGGCAATGCGGCGCTGATGCTGCCGCTGGCGCGGCCGCTGCACGAGGCCGGCTTCGCCACGCTGTTCGTCGATGCGCGCTGCCACGGCGCGAGCGATGAGGACAGTTTCGCCTCGCTGCCACGCTTCGCCGAGGACGTCGAGCACGCCTTCGACTGGCTCGCCACGCGTGCGGGCGTCGACCCGCGGCGCATCGCGCTGCTGGGCCATTCGGTGGGGGCGGGCGCCGTGCTGCTGGCGGCGTCGCGCAGGCCGCAGGTAGCGGCAGTGGTCAGCGTGGCCGCCTTCTCCCATCCTGCGGCGATGATGCGGCGCTGGCTGGCGGCCAAGCACCTGCCCGAGCGCCCGGTCGGCCGCTACATCCTCGACTATGTGCAGCGCACC
>NZ_JAQVGQ010000052.1 GCF_028696615.1 Immundisolibacter sp.
GGAGGCCTGATGCGCCGCGACGAACTCGCCGCCCGCAAGGCCGAGCTGGAGGCGCGCATCGCCGCCCACCGGCGGCGCATGATGCAGGATGCGCGCGAGTGGCGCGCGGCGACGCGCCCCGTCGATGACGCCTGGCGCGCCCTCGTGCGCTGGAAAGTGCCGCTCGCGCTCGCCGGCGGCGCGCTCCTGTGGCGCCTGGGGCGGCGCGGCACGGCGCAGGCGGCGTTGAAATGGTGGGGGCGGGGGCTTGGCGTGGTCGAGGGAGTGCGGCTGGCGCACAGGGTGCTGGGCGGATCCAGGGTGAAAGGATAAACCGGGGACGGGAACAAGAAGAACAAGCCCTGCGACCAGGCGCGGCCCCATGCCGCGACGCAGGAGAAGGGTATGCAGGAGACGACTACGGCGCCGGCTTCGTCGGCGGAGCGCCAGATGCGGCATGCTTTGGCCCTGGTGCTCGCCGGCGGGCGCGGCAGCCGGCTCAAGGAGCTCACCCGCTGGCGCGCCAAGCCGGCGCTGCCGTTCGGCGGCAAGTACCGCATCATCGATTTCGTGCTGTCCAATTGCGTCAATTCCGGCATCCGCCGCATCGGGGTGCTCACCCAGTAAGCGCCGCACTCGCTCATCCGCCACCTGCAATACGGCTGGAACTTCCTGCGCCACGAGATCGGCGAGTTCGTGGCGGTGCTGCCGGCGCATCAGGATGGCGCGCATGGCGCGCAGCAGGGGTGGTACAGCGGCACGGCCGACGCCGTCCATCAAAACCTCGACATGATCGCGCGCTATCGTCCCGAGCACGTGTTCGTGCTGGCGGGTGATCACATCTACACCATGGATTACGGCCGCATGCTCGCCGCGCATCTGAACAGCGGCGCCGTGCTCACCGTGGGCTGCATCGAGGTGCCACGCGCGGTCGCGCACGCTTTCGGCGTGATGTCGGTCGATGAACACGGTCGCGTGGTGCAATTCCAGGAAAAGCCCGCCGCTCCGCCCGGCTTGCCGGGACGACCGCAGCGCGCGCTCGTCTCGATGGGAATCTACGTCTTCGACACGGACGTGCTGTGGAAAGAGATGAACCGCGACCACGCCGACCCCCGTTCCACGCACGATTTTGGTGCCGACGTGCTGCCGTCGATGATCGAACGGGGGGAGCGAGTGTTTGCCTAGCCGTTCGTGAATCAGGCCGGTCGCCCCGACTATTGGCGCGACGTCGGCACGATCGCCGCCTACTGGGAGGCGAACATGGACCTGTGCGCCATCGAGCCGGCGCTCAACCTCTACGATGCGGACTGGCCCATCTGGACGTATCAGCCGGCGCGCCCTGTTTCTCTCAGCCAAAAAGCCAGGAGCGGGGTTGCGACGACAGTGCAGGCGCATTGTGCGCGGCCCTGTGGCCGCTCATCGCACCACCCGTTCAAAACTCGTACTCGAGCTTGCCGCGCAGCGACAGGTCCGGGCTGGCGTGGTCCAGGCCGACGGCGAGGCCGGCTTCCCAGTGCAGGCGGCGGCCCGGGGCGAGGCGTTCGGTGCCCAGCAGCGCCGGGCCGAGCGCGCGCAGGTTCTCGGCGGCGAACAGCTCGATCGCCGGTTCCAGGCGCGGCGAGTAGCGGTAGCGTGCCTGCAGCGTGAGGCGCGTTTCGGGCTCGTCGTGCACGCCGGCGCCCCACTCGTAGCTGACGGCGGCGTTCAGCGTGCCGACCAGGCGTCCCCACTGCCGCTCGCCGATCAGCATCAGCGTGCCGTCCCGGCTGTCGCCGTGGTGGGCGTGCTCGAAGGAGCCGAGCACGGCCCAGTCGGCGGCGTACTGTCCTTGCTCGGTGAGCTGCCACAGGGTCTCGACTTCGTAGCCGGTTACGTCCAGCGACTCGCCATTGCCGCCCTGGCCGATCAGGTAGGCCTCGGCGAACAGGCGATCGAACAGTGTCTGGCCGTAGCCCACACGCCAGGTCTGCCCGTCCAGCGGTCCGTCGGCGTGGGCGTGCGTGAGGCGGATTTCGAGATCGTGCTCGAGCGGCTGCACGTAAGGGTGGTAGACCGTGTCGACGCCGCTGCCGTCGGCGAGCGCCGCGCTCGCCGCCAACGCCGTGGCGGTGCCGATCAGCCAGCGCCGGGTGGCGGGTTCAGTCATGGCGGGGTCTCCGGGAGAACGGCCATCGCGCCGCGACGCCGGCGACGGCGGCGGCCAGCACCAGACTGGCCGCCGACAGACCAACCTGCCACGGGCCGGGCGTGGCCTCGTAGCCGATCAGGGCATACAGCAGCTGGCCGGGCAGGCTGCCTTCCGGCAGGATGGCCGAGCTGTCCCACAGCGGCGCATGGGCCGGCAGCCAGTCGGCCTGCACCAGCAGCGCGCTGGCCTGCGACCACATGCCGGCGCCGGCGAGTGCCAGCAGCAGCTGCGTCGCCGGCCGGGCGACCGGCCGCGGCAGGCCGCGCAGCAGGTAATAGAGCAGGGCGCCGGTGCTGAAGCCGACGCCGACGCCCAGCACCGTGCCCAGCAGCAGGTCGCCGAGCGCCTGTGGCCGGCCCTGGAAGGCCGACAGATACAGCAGGACCTCCGAACCTTCGCGCGTGACGGCGCTGGCGGCGGCCGCGCCAGCCAGCCAGCCGAGTGCCGCCGGCGGCCGCTTCCGGTGGCGTGCCAGCAGGCCGATGATGCCCAGCAGCAGCGCGTAGACGAGGATTTGCAAGGCGGCGTTGACCACCTCGTAGCCGACGCCGTCGAACCAGGCCGACACGGTGCCCATCGACACCACATACGCCCAGGCGCCGGCGAGTCCCGCCAGCAGCGCCGCCGGCAACCAGCGCCCGCGCGCGCCGGCCTGCGCGCTGGCGGCGAGCAGAACGCCGACCAGCAGCGCGAACTCGAGCACCTCGCGCAGCACCACCAGCACGGCTTCGATGAGCGGCGAGTTCATCGCACCAGCAGGCGGCCCTGGGCCGTCTTGGGGTTGAATTCGCCAAAGAACGGGTAATCGCCGGGCGGCAGCGGCCCGACGAAGATGACCGCCGTCTGCCCGCCCAGGATCACCTTCTCGCGGTTCAGTTCCCAGCTCTCGAATTCCTCCGGCGTCGGGTCGAGGTTGCGCACCACCAGGCGCAGCTTGGTGTTGGCGGGGATGGTCAGTTCGGCGGGCTCGAACAGGTGATTGCGGATGGTGATTTCGAACTGCGGCACCTCGGCGCGCGCCGGCGCGGCCAGCAGGGCGGCCAGGGCCAGCAGGCCCGCCAGCGTGCGCGCCGGGTGGGGCAGGCGGCTCATGTCGGCCGCGGCGCCGGGAACAGCACGCGCACCGTAAGGCCGCTGCCGAACGGCGAGTGGTCGAACACCACCCGTGCGCCGTGTAGGTCCGCCACCAGGCGCACGATGGACAGGCCAAGGCCGCTGCCGGCCGGGTCCAGATGGCGCGTGCCGACGTGGCGATAGAAGCGGTCGAACACCCGCTCGCGCTCGGCCGGCGGCAGGCCGGGCCCGGAATCGCTGACCTCGAGCTGCACGCCGCCGTCTGCCGGCGCCGTGCTCACGCGGATGCGCCCGCCGGGCGGCGTGTAGCGGCTGGCGTTGGCGAGCAGGTTCTGCAGCAGCGTGGTCAGCGCGAAACGGTCGCCCTGCAGCGGCTGGCGCGTGCCGTGCAGCTGGATGTCCTGGCCCCTGGCTTCGAATTGCGCGTAGCTGTCGGCGATCGCCTCGCCGGCCAGCGCGGTCAGATCGAGCGGCTCCAGATGCGCCCGGTACTGCTCCGGCGACATGCGGTACAGCAGCAGAATCTGCGCGATCAGGTGCTCCAGGCGCGCCGTGTCGGCGTTCAGGCGCCGAAGCAGCGGATCGTCTGCCGGCAGCCGCCCGGCGAGGTTGTGCAGGTCCACCTTGAGCGCGGCGATCGGCGTGCGCAGCTCGTGCGCGGCGTCCGCGGTCAGGCGCCGCTCGCGGTCGAGCGACACCTCGAGCCGCTGCAGCAGGCCGTTGACGGCGCGGATGATCACCGCCAGCTCGGCCGGCGCGTCGGTGGCGTCGAGCGGCTTGAGATCGTCGGCCGCCTTGCCGGCCAGCGCCGCCGCCAGCCGGTCGAGCCGGCGCAGGCCGTGGCCGACGATCAGCCAGATCAGCAGCGCCGTCACTGGCAGCACCGCCAGCACCGCCAGCAGCGACTCGCGCGCCACGCTGTCGGCCAGCAAAAAGCGCGCATCGGCGCGTTCGGCCACCATCACCCACAGGCCGGCGGCCGGTTCGCGGCGCACCAGCACGCGCCAGCGGTGCTCGGCGAAGTTGGTAAAGCGAAAGCCGGCCTCGAACGGCGCGATCGGCGTCGCCGGCGTGTCCGCCGAGCGCAGGCGCAGTCGTCCCTGGTCGTCCCAGGCCTGAAACGCCGTGTCGCCGGCGACCAGCACCTGGCCGGTGTCGTGGCCGGCCGCCAGCAGGCCGGACAGCAGCATGGCGCTGTCGGTGAGCTGCGCGTCGAACAGCGCATCGGCCGCGTCCACCCCGGCGCGGTAGCCGTACAGCGCGGCAATGAAGCTGGTCAGCGTGATGGCCGACAGCACCGCCACCAGCAGGTAGGAGCGCAGCGAGCTCACGCCGCACGCAGGCGGTAGCCGACGCCGCGCACGGTCAGGATCAGCTCCGGCCCGAGCTTGCGCCGCAGGTGGTGCACGTGCACCTCGAGCGCGTTGCTGGCCACTTCCTCGCCCCAGGCGTACAGCTTGCTTTCGAGCGCCTCGCGCGTCAGCACCCGGCCGGGATGCTCGGCGAGCGCCTTCAGCAGCATGTACTCGCGGCGTGCCAGCTCCACCGGCCGACCGGCCAGGTGCACCTGCATGCGCGCGGTGTCGAGCCGCAGGTCGCCGATGGTGATGACGCTGCTGGACGCCTCGCCCAGGCGCCGGCCGAGCGCCCGGATGCGTGCCTCGAGCTCGCGCACGTCGAACGGTTTGGGCAGATAGTCGTCGGCGCCGAGGTCGAGCCCCGCCACCTTGTCGCTGAGCGCGTCGCGCGCGGTCAGCACCAGGATCGGCAGGCGGCTGCCGGCGCTGCGCAGGCGGCGCAGCAGCTCCAGCCCGTCCATGTCCGGCAGGCCGAGGTCCAGCACCACCAGCTCGGGTGGATCGTCCAGGGCCGCGTGCAGCGCCTGCGCGCCGTGGCGGACGTGATTGACCGCGAAGCCCTGTTCGCGCAGCGCCTGGGTGAGGGCCGCCGCCAGCGGCGCATCGTCTTCGACCAGCAGCAGGCGCACCAGCCGTGTTCCGATGAATGAAGGTGAGTGGATGCGGCGAGCGCCGCCGCGCAGGCGCCTATTCTGCGCCCGCCTTGGCGAGCAGGGCGGCGATTTCCTGCTGGCGGCCGTGGTCGGCCAGCTCGCGGCCCGGCCGCGGCGCCGCCGCCCGGGCGCGCTCGAGGTAGCGCACGGCCCCGGCCTTGCGCCCCTGCTCGTACAGGAATTCGCCATAGAAATAATTGGCGTCGATGCCGTTCGGATTCAGCTCGAGCGCCCGGCGCAGCAGCCGCTCGGCCTTGTCCTTGTCGCCGAAACCGACCGGCCAGCCCGGCACCTTGAAGTACAGCGTGCCAAGGCTGGTGTAGGCCGAGCCGTCGAGCGCGGCGGGGTCGATCGTCATCGCCTGTTCCAGATCGCGCCGGGCGGCCTTGGCGATGCCGAGCGCGCCGAGCCCGCCGCGGGCGCCGGCCAGCGTCGAGCGGATGATGCCCGACCAGACCCAAGGCTCGGCGCGTTCGGGGTAGCGCTGCGTGAGTGCCTGCGCGTCCTGCGTCAGCCGTTCGAGCGCCGCCACGCGCGGGGCGGCGCGCAGCTCGTAATTGGCCACCGCCCAGCGCTGTTGCAGGTCGGCGATCGCCGACGTCAGTTCGTCGGCGTGGGCGCCGGCGACGCCGGCCAGAAGGCACAGCGCGGCGAGGTGGCGCAGCAGGATCGATCGCAACATGGTCGCTCCGGTCAGCTGGCAAAAAAGCGCCGGATCACCGGCAGTTGGCGCTCGATGGCGCGGTCGATCAGCCCCGGCAGCAGCGCATTGATGCGCGCAAACAGCCGCTCGGCGCCGCCGATGGCCAGATACCGGCGCTCCTCGCGCAACTGGCGCAGCAGCGCCTGCGCCACCACCGCGGGCGGATCGACGCGGCTGCCGAGCGCGGCATTGAGCGCCATGACCTTGTCGGTGTTGATGGCCGTGGCGGTGGCGCGCGGCGCCAGATACAGCACGCCGACCGTGCTGTCGGCAAGCTCGCGGCGCAGCGCCTCGCCGAAGCCGCGCAGACCAAACTTGCTCGCCGCGTAGCCGACGAAGCCGGGGTAACCCAGGCTGCCGAAGGTGGAGCCCACGTTCACGACGAGCCCGCGCGGCGCGCGGCGCAGGTCCGCCAGCAGCGCCTGCGTCAGCAGCATGGGCGCGAGCAGGTTGGTGGTGATCTGTTCCTCGATCTGCTGCGGCGGCTGGTGCTCGAACTCGCCAAACAGGCTCACGCCGGCGTTGTTGACGAGGATGTCGAGCCCGCCCGGCAGCGCCGCGCAGGCCTGCTGCACGGCCGCGCGGCCTTGCGCGGTCGCCACGTCCGCCACGATGGTTTGATGGTGGTCGCCGAGTTGGCTGGCGAGCGCCTGCAGCGCTGGCGCGCGGCGGCCCACCAGCAGCAGGCGCACGCCGGCGCCGGCCAGCGCCTGCGCCATCGCGCCGCCGATGCCGCCGCTGGCGCCGGTCAGCAGCGCGGTTTTGCCGTTCAGATGCATGTTTCACCCCGATCGATACGGCGCAAGATGTCGCCGTACAGACGATAGAACATGCGCGCCGCGTGCACGATGAGCGCCTGCTCGGCCGGCTCGGTGAGGCGGTCCATGAGTCCCGCGAACAGCGCCACGTGCTCCTGGTCCAGCGCGCCGTGCGAGCGCAGGTAGCTGAAGGCGGCATCCGGCAGGCCGAGCGCGTTTTGAATGCCGCCGGCGGCGTCGCGGGCGATCGCCACCGACGTGCCCTCGAGCACCTGCACCATGCCGAAAAAGCCGAGCGGGCTCACGCGCTGCACGGTGTCGTAGGCGTAGGCCACCATCAGCTCGGTTTCGGGCGCCGGCATGCTGCGCCGCGCCGCGGTGCGGTCCATGCCGCAGGCTTCGAGATCGTCGAGCACCCATTCCTCGTGGCCGGCTTCCTCGGCGATGTACTCGATCACCGCCGTGCGCAGCCAGGCCTTGTCGTCCGGCAGGCGCGCGCCGACCGCCATCAGCAGCGGCACGGTGTGCTTGACGTGGTGATACGCCTCGGTGAGAAACGCGGTGTAGTCGGCAAGGCGAATCTCGCCGCGCAGCGCGCGGCCGAAGATGGGTGCCGCCAGCAGTTCGCGCCGGGCATCGGCGGTGGCGCTTTGCAGGTGCTGGTAAAAGCTCATGCGGTCAGATACTCCTCGCAGGTCGAATACAACGCCGCCAGCTCGGTCGCGTAGTGCGCGGCGATGGCGGCCCGGCGCGGGCGGCCGTTGCCGGTGACGAGCCCCGGCGTCGCCGCCAGCGGTGCCGGCAGGCGGCGCCAGGCGCCGATGCGCGCGTAATCCGGCAGGCGGGCGTTGGCGTGGCGCACCCAGCCGTCGATGGCGTCATCGTGGGCCGCGGCCGGCGCGCCGAGCAGCGCCACGCAATGCGCCTGCCCGCTGCCGAACACCACCGCCTCCTGCAGCAGCGGACCCGCCAGCAGCTCGGCCTCCACCCACTCGGGGCTCACGTTGCGCCCGAACGCGGTCACGATCAGGTTGTCGCGCCGGCCGTGCACGTGCAGGTAGCCGCCCGCGTCCAGGTGGCCGAGATCGCCGGTGCGGATGCCGGCCGGCTGCCAGCCGTCCGGCGCGCCGAGGTAGCCCAGAAAGCCGCCGCCGGTGACCACCAGCTCGCCGTCCGCGACCGCGACCGACAGATGCGGCAGCGGCCGGCCGGCGCTGCCCGGCCGGTCGGCGGCCGGCGTGTTCAGGCTCACCACCGAGGCGCATTCGGACAGCCCGTAGCCCTCGTACACCGGCAGCCCGCCGCGACGGGCCGAGTCGATCAGCGCCGCCGCCACGCGCGCCCCGCCCACGGCGACGAAGCGCAGCGTGCGTGGCGGTCGCCAGCCGCGGCCCTGCATCGCCACCAGCGCCAGCAGCAGCGCCGGCACCAAAATCAGGCTGTGCGGCCGATGGCGATCGATGGCGGCGGCGAGTGCCACCGCATCGAGCCCGCTGCTGCCGGCAAGGCCCACCTCGGCCAGCGGCGGCGCCAGCACCTCGCCCTGCGACAGCAGCGGCGCGTACACGCCGCCCACGTTCTCGAGCAGCGTCGCCAGCGGCAGCAGGCACAGATGGCGCACGCCCGGCAGGTCCAGCACCTGCGCGAGCGAGCGCGCCACGCGCTGCGGATGGCCGGCGCTGAGGCACACGCCCTTGGGCGTGCCGGTGGAACCCGACGTGAAGGTGATCTTGGCCGTGCCGGCGGGCATGTCGGCCGGCTGTGCCGGCAGGCGCCAGAGCGCCAGCCCGGCGAGCCCGCCGGCCGCCGTGGCCGCGCCCGGCAGCGGGCAGCCCGGCCAGGCCAGATCAGGCGCGGCGAGCGCATCGCAGCCCGCGGCCTGCAGCGCGTAGGCCGTCTGCTGCGGCGCAAAGAACAGCGGCAGCGGCACCAGACACACCCCGGCCAGCAGGCAGGCGAGATCGATCACCACCCAGGCCGGGCCGTTGTCCGCCCGCAGCGCCAGACACCGCACCCCGGCACGGCGTAGCGTGTGGGCGGCCTGCTCGGCCGCGGCGAGCAGCGCGCCGGCGTCGAGCGCCTGGCGCGCGCCGACCAGCACCGGCGCGGCATCGCCGCGGCGGGCGCGCAGGGCGAGCGCGTGCCACACCGCAAGGCTCGCGCCGGCCGTCATCGCAGCGCCTCGCCGATCCGCGCCAGCGCCGGCGCGTGCGCCTGCGTCAGCGCCACGAGCGGCGCGCAGCGGCGGATGTGCGCCGCGCCGGCGGCAAGATCGCCGGCCATCACCTGCGGCTCGGCTTCGTAATAGCGGCCCCAGGCGGCGCTCGCCCCGCCAAGACGCGTGGGATCGGCCGCCGCCAGCGCGTCCAGCGCAAAGCCGAGGTCCTGCACCAGCGCGCGTACCTGGCGCGTGGCGGTGAACACCAGCCAGCGAAAACCGGCGCCGCGCAGCGCCTCGATCAGCAGCGTGATCAGCACCTGCCCGGCACGGCGGCTGGAGGTGGCGAGGTTGCCGATCTCCACCACCTGCGCGCGCTCGACCGGCTGGCGCATGGCGGCCGCCACCGCCGCCTCGACCGGCGCGTCGAGGTAGTGCTCCAGGAACAGCGGCTCGGTGTCGGCCGGGCGCAGGCCGAGCGCCCCGACGCAGCCGCCGTCGTGCTCGGCCGAGAGCAGGTGCGGCAGAAAGCTGTCGATGCGTGCCCCGTGGCAGCGCGCATAACGGCGGGCGATGTACGCCTCGACGGCGGCGCGGGCCGGCTCGGCGCGGTACATGCGCACCGCAAGTCCGTGCGCTGGCGCCGCAACGGGGCGGGGGCAACTGCTCATCGGCGGCTCCAGTGGCGTGACCGGAAGGGCCACGCCGGCCACCCTAGGACGGACGGCTTAACGGCGACTTAAGGAAACGCTTTCGACGACGTAGGAGCGGCTTCAGCCGCGAACGCGTGCCTGCTGCTGGTGGGGGGGGATTCGCGGCTGAAGCCGCTCCTACATGTCGCTCCTACATATCTGTAACCGGGGCGATTGGCCGCCGACATCGAGCCGCGGCCCGGCGGGTTACGGCTGCGCCTGACCCACCCGACACCGGCCTTAAGCACCAGTTAAGCCGGCGCGTTTAGGATTTCGCGCCTTTTTTCCGGTGGAGTTCCGCCGCCATGACCACGCCGCCGCCCAAGCTGTCGTTTTCGGAAAAATACGACCGCGACCACGCCCGCGCCTACGAGAAAAAACACCGCACCGGCCTGCGCCGGCGCCTGACCACCTGGCGGGAAATCCAGCTGGCGCGCCGCGCGTTGCATGCGGCCGGCGATCCCGCGTCGGTGCTCGACATGCCCTGCGGGGCGGGCCGCTTCTGGCCCATGCTGGCCGAACACCCCACGCGCCGGCTGCTGGCCGGCGACCGCAGCCCGGCCATGCTGGAGGCCGCCCGCGCCGCTGCCGCCCCGGCCCTGCTGGCGCGTTTCGAGTCGGTGCGCGAGCTCGACGCCTTTGCGCTCGACCTGCCCGACGATGCCGTCGAGCACATCCTGTGCATGCGCCTGCTGCACCACATCGCGCGGCCGCAGGACCGCCTGCGCTTGCTTCGCGAGCTGCACCGGGTGGCCAGCCGCGGCGTCACCGTCAGCCTGTGGGTGGATGGCAACCTGCAGGCGTGGCGCCGTCGGCGGCTGGATGCGCGCCGCCGGCGTGCCGACGTGAACCGGGTGGTGGTGCCGCGGGCCACCATAGAGGCCGAGTTCGCGCAGGCCGGCTTTCGCGTGCGCCGGCACTTCGACGTGTTGCCCGGCTGGTCAATGTGGCGCTTCTATCTGCTGGACAAGGTCTGATCGCGCGTCGTGTGTTGGTACAGTGCCGCCGCTCGCGGCCGCTGAACGGCGGCGAGGCGACGACCAAGGGAGGCTTCGCGCATGACCCGTCTGCTGGGTTTTCTGTCTGCCGTCGTGCTGGTGGTGCTGGTTGGGTTTTTCCTGATCTACAACCACCTGGTCACGCTGCGTAACCGCGTGCGCAATGCGTTTGCGCAGATCGACGTGCAGCTGCTGCGCCGGCACGACCTGGTGCCTAACCTGGTCGAGACCGCCCGCGCGTATCTCGAGCACGAGCGCGCCACGCTGGAGGCGGTGATCGCGGCGCGCACGGCGGCGGTCGGCGCCAGCCAGCGGGCCAGCGCGCAGCCCGGCGACGCCGCCGCGCTGGCGGCGCTGGGGCAGGCCGAGGCGGCGCTCGGCGGTGCGCTCGGCCGGTTGCTGGCGGTGGCCGAGCAGTACCCGGACCTGAAAGCCGACGCCACCATGGCGCGCCTGTCCGAGGAGCTGGCCTCCACCGAGAACCGCCTGGCGTTTGCCCGGCAGGCCTACAACGACGCCGTGATGCGCTACAACACCGCCATCGAGCTGTTCCCGCACCTGTTGGTGGCCGGCCGCATGGGCTTTGCGCCGGCCGGGTTCTTCGAACTCGACGACGCCGCCGTGCGCGCGCTGCCCAAGGTCAGTTTTTAGGGCAATGCCGAACGATCCGTCCTCGGGATCGGTCGGCTCGCCGGGCCCGGCGAACGCCGATCGCCCGGCATTGGTCTAGCCGGCTGCACTGACGTGGATTTTTTCGCCTACCAGCAACAGGCGCGCCGCCTGAGCGCGCTGCTACTGGTGCTGTTCGCGCTGGCGGTGCTGGCGCTGGTGCTGGCGGTGGCCGCGCTGGTCGGCGCGTTGCTGGTGGCCGGCGACCTGCAGCACGGCTACCGGCGCCTGACGGACGTGCCGGCCGCGGTGTATGGCTGGACCGCTGCCGGCACGCTGACGCTGATCGGCGCCGGCACGCTGCGGCGGATGTGGCAGCTCGGCGCCGGCGGACCGGTGGTGGCGCGCCTGGCCGGGGCGCGCTGGGTGGCGCCCGATGCCGCCGACCCGGCGCGTCGGCGTCTGCTGAACGTGGCCGAGGAAATGGCCGTCGCCAGTGGTCTGGCCATGCCGCGCCTGTACGTGATGGATGAGGAGCCCGGCATCAACGCGTTTGCCGCCGGGCGCGGCCCGCGCGATGCGGTGATCGCCGTCACCCGCGGCTGTCTGGAGCGCCTCGAACGTGACCAGCTGCAGGGCGTGGTGGCGCACGAATTCAGCCACCTGCTGCACGGCGACGGGCGGCTCAACATCCGCCTGCTGGGCCTTTTGCACGGCATCACCGCGCCGGGCGCGCTCGGCCTGTGGCTGATGCGCTCGGCCGTGCCGCCGTCCGGCGGCCGCGGGCGCGGCGAGCGCAGCGGCTTTCCGGGCCAGTTGCTGGCGGGGCTGGCGCTGGCGGCGGTGGGCTATCTTGGCGTGCTACTGGCGCGGCTGATCCGCGCCGCCGTGTCGCGTCAGCGCGAGCACCTGGCCGACGCCGCGGCGGTGCAGTTCACGCGCAATCCGCGCGGTCTGGCCGGTGCGCTGCGGCGTATCCGCGACGAGGCCGGCGGCGCCCGGCTGCGCACCGCGCAGGCCGAGGCCTTCAGCCACATGCTGTTCGCCACCGCCCCGCGCTCCTGGCTGGACCGTCTGCTGGCCACGCACCCGCCGCTGGACGAGCGCATCGCGCGCATCTACCCGCCGTTTGCCCGCCGCCCGGCGCAGACGTCGCCCCAGCCGCCTGCCGCGCCGCCGCGCGCCGTAACGGCGGACGCGCTGCCGGGGCTGGTGGGCCGCGTCGATGCGCTGGGGCTCGGCTACGCCGCCACGCTGCTCGACACCATCCCGGCGCCGCTGCGCGAGGCGACGCGCAGCGCCGCCGGCGCCGGCGCGCTGCTGGCCGGGCTGCTGGCCGCGCCGGACACCGACGTGGCGGAGTTCGCGCGCCGGCTCGGGACAGAGGCGGCGCCGTTCGCCCGCCAGTTCGGGCAGGCGGCGTGTCGCCTCGGTCCCGCCGCGCGCCTGCCGCTGATCGACCTCGCGCTGCCGGTGCTGCTGGCGCAGCCGGCGCCGTGGCGGGCCGATCTGCTGGACGCGCTGCACGCGCTGGCCGGGCAGGGCGCCGACGTGTGGCCGGTGCTGGCCCTGCTGCGCCATCACCTGGTACCGCCGGCGCGGCGTCGCGGTGGCGCCCGGGCCTGCGAAAACGACATCCGGCTGGTGCTGCGCACGCTCGCCGACTGCGCCGACGGCGGCGCGGCGGATGCCTACGCCGCCGCCTGCGGCCGGCTGGGCGTGGCGCCGCAGCCGGTCACGGCCGAGCGCGCCGCCTTCGAGGCCGCCCTCGAGCGCCTGGCCGGCGCGCCGCTCGCGCAGCGCCTCGGCCTGCTCGCGGCCGGCGCCGTGGCGGTGGGCCACGACGGCGTGGTCGAGGTGGACGAACTGGAAACGCTGCGCCTGATCGGCGCCGCGCTCGACTGCCCGCTGCCGCCGTTGGTGGCGGGATAGTCGTTCAATCGAGGCGGCGACGGGCGCCGCCACCTCGACACCCTCAGCCGTACTTGCTGCGCAGCGCCTTCCAGCGCCGGCCGCACTCGCGTGCGCCCTGGTCGATATGATCCGGGATCACGTGGTAGGGCGGGCGGATGGGGCCGGCCTTGCAGTAGCCGGCCTCGTCGAAGCGGATTTTTTCGAGCTGGATGTTGTAGGACGCGAACTCGGCCATGCCGCCCGGCGGAAAGAACGTCTGCATGGTGTGGCCGATGTCGGCATCGATGGCCTTGGCGCGCGCCCAGTCGCCGGCGGCGATCGCGTCGCGCAGCGCCAGCGCCGGCTCCGGCCCCATGCTGGCCTCGGTGGCCCAGAA
>NZ_JAQVGQ010000272.1 GCF_028696615.1 Immundisolibacter sp.
ACATCGGCCACGACGGGCGCGGCTTCGCCTTCGACAACGAAGCGCCCCGCCACCGCGTGCTACTGGAACCGTATCGGCTCGCCGACCGGCCGGTGACCTGCGGCGAGTACGCCGAGTTCATCCGCGCCGGCGGCTATCGCACGCCCGAGCTGTGGCTGTCGGACGGCTGGGCCACCGTGCAGGCGCGCGCCTGGCGGGCGCCGCTTTACTGGCACCAGGATGGCGACACCTGGCAAGTATTCACGCTGGGCGGATTGCGGGCGCTCGACCCGGCCACGCCGGTCAGTCACCTCAGCTTCTACGAGGCGGACGCGTTCGCCCGCTTCGCCGGCCGGCGCCTGCCGACCGAGTTCGAGTGGGAGGCGGCGGCCGTGCGCTCTGACGCCGACGCGGCGCAGGGCAATTGCCTCGAAGCGGATCGCCTGGAGCCCGCCCCGGCCGACGGCGGGCCGGGCTTCCAGCAACTGTTCGGCGAGGTCTGGGAATGGACCGCCAGCGCCTATCTTCCCTACCCGCGCTACCGGCCGGCGCCGGGCGCGGTCGGCGAGTACAACGGCAAGTTCATGTCCGGCCAGATGGTGCTGCGCGGCGGCTGCTGCCTGACACCGGCCGGCCACACGCGCGCCTCCTATCGCAATTTTTTTCCGCCGGACGCGCGCTGGGCGTGCGCCGGCCTGCGCCTGGCGGATGACGCATGAACACCCTCGCCAAACTGCGCCTGCACGATCTGGCCCCGCCGCAGGACGATTTTCTGGGCGCCGTGCTGGACGGCCTCGGCCGACCGCACAAGAGCCTGCCGTGCAAGTTCTTTTACGACGAAGCGGGCTCGGCGCTGTTCGACGCCATCTGCGACACGCCGGAGTATTACCCGACGCGCACAGAGATCGACATCCTCGCCGCCGCGGCCGGCGAGATCGCGGATCTGGCCGGCCGCGGCGGGGCGCTGGTCGAGTACGGCAGCGGCAGCAGCCGCAAGACGCGCCTGCTGCTCGACGCGCTGGCGCCGACGGTCTACATGCCGATCGACATCTCGCGCGAGCACATGCTCTCGGCCTGTCACACGCTGGCGGCCGACTACCCCGCCCTGCACCTGATGGCCGTATGCGCCGACTACACCCGCCCGCTGCGTCTGCCCACCGTGGCGCGTGGCGGGCAACGGCGCCTGGCGTTCTTCCCAGGCTCCAGCATCGGCAATTTCGCGCCGCTGGAAGCGCTGCGGTTCCTGAAGAACGTCGCCCAGCATCTGGCCGCCGACGATGGACTGCTGATCGGCGTCGATCTCAAGAAAGACCCGGCCATCCTGAACGCCGCCTACAACGACGCGGCCGGCGTGACCGCCGCCTTCAACCGCAACCTGCTCACGCGCTGCAACCGCGAACTTGGCGCCGATTTCGATCTCGACGCGTTCACTCACAAGGCGTTTTACAACCAAGCCGCCGGGCGGATCGAGATGCACCTCGAAAGCACCCGCGAACAGGCCGTGCACGTCGGCGGCCGCCGCTTCACGTTCGCCCGCGGCGAGACCATCCACACCGAAAACTCATACAAGTACCAGCCGGATGAGTTTCGACACCTGGCCACGCAGGCCGGCTTCGAGCCGCTGCGCACTTGGACCGACGCGCAGCACCTGTTCGGCGTGCTGTACCTGCGCCGACGCTGAGGGAAACACCACTGCGCGGGTCAGGCCCGCGCGGCGCTCCATGTGTGAAGAAATGCGCGTCCTGCGCATTTCTTGCGTCGCCCGGCCGCTACACGCCCGGCCGGGCTCGATTCGCGTCCGGCCATCCCTGGCCGGCCCGAGAGCTTGAAAAATTCACAAGCGCTCACACCCACCCGCCACGGCTCACCGGCTGCTTTCACGCCACGCCCCGCAGCACACCCACCACCACGCCTTCCACCAGCAGTGCCTGCTTGCGCGGCTCGACCTCGATCGCCGGCACGTCCGGATGGGCCGCCAGCAAGCCGACCTTGCCGGCCGTGCGCCGGTAACGCCTCACCAACAGTTCGCCGTCGAGGCGCACCACGGCCAGATCGTCACTGGCCGGCTTGGCGCCGGCATGCACCGCCAGCAGGTCGCCGTCCAGGATGCCGGCATCACGCAGTGCGGGGCCCTGCATACGCAGCAGAAAATCCGCCTTCGGCTTGAACAGCGCACCGCTGACCGGACAGCTGCCGAGCAGGTTGTGCTCCGCCAGCAACGCGCCATCCGCCGCCAGCAGCCCCACCACCGGCAGGCCCAGCGCCTGTTTGAGCCGAATGCCGCGCGAGGTGCCGGGCATCAGCTCGATAGCGCCCTTGCGCGCCAGCGCGCGCAGGTGTTGCTCGGCGGCGTTGATGGACTGAAAACCGAAGTGACGCGCGATTTCCACCCGCGTCGGCGGCATGCCCGCCTCACCGACGCTGGCGGCGATGAAATCGAGAATCTCCTGCTGACGTGACGTCAGTTTCATGATCTGCGGCTCCTTTCGGCGGGACTTCGGCGGGCTGACGACCGGCGAGCATCTTTTGCGCATCTTCGGCGATGTTTTGATGCCTTCTGGATGAATTTTTCCACAAGTCCACAGCGCAACCTGCACTGAAGTACAAGACGGCCAGGCGCGCACGATCACCAGCGCCAGCCGGCGTACCCTGCGACACCCAACGCTGCCATGATGAATGAAATGGTTTTATCGGCGCCGGCCCGGGCCGGAATGACCCGGCTAGGCCCTCGATCGGCCGTGGGGCGGCGCCGCCGCGCGGCTCGCCCGCAAGCCGGGCGTTCCAGGCGGTTGATTTAAATAGATTTGTTTAGGACATATGCCGCGACGAGCCGGGTTGAAAAAGGGCGGGACGCCCTTTTCAACGGTCTGCCATGGAAACGCTGAAAAGTTCCATCCATGGAATTTTTCAAGCGGCGCGGCATGTGGCCGGTTCAACCCGGCCGCAGCGAAGCATCGGCGCGGCTTGGCATAATCGGTGCCCCGCACGGTAAGCACCGAATGCCTCGGCGCGCGACCGTCACCGCGAACACCGGGAGCCGACTCAATGAAAGCACGCGCCGCCGTCGCCTGGGCTGCCGGCCAGCCACTGCAGATCGAGGACGTCGAGG
>NZ_JAQVGQ010000273.1 GCF_028696615.1 Immundisolibacter sp.
AGAGCTGGGCGATCTTGGCCATGTCGTCGCCGACCTGGTCGACGGGCAGGCCGAACGCGGTGGCGGCGATGGCGGCCGTTTCGGCGTAGGCCATGAGGTCGCGCTTGCCCTGGATGCCCATGCGGGCACCGGCCTCGACGATGGCGGCGATCTCCTGGGCAGCCATGGGGATGCGCTCGGACAGGGCCATGATCTGCTCGCGCAGTTCGTAGTAGGTGCGGGTTAGGTTGCCGGCACCGTCGCGGGCGTCGCCGACCTGCTTGGCCACGCCGAGCATGGCGTCTTCGAGGCTGGCGTATTGCTTGATGGCCAGGGCCACCGGCGCCGCGCCGGCCAGGCCGACGCCCAGGGTCATCTGGCCGGCGTGCATCATGGTGCCGTGTCTGTCCATGAGCTTGTCGTAGTCAGCCTTGGCGGCGTAGAGCTTGTGGGCGACTTCGTTCTGCCGCTTCATGGCGGCGGTTTCGCGGTCGACCGCGGCCCGGGTTTGGTCGATGCGTGTGGTCAGGTCGCGTTGATGGGATGCAAGTTTGGCGGTGTCGATGCCGGCGGCCTGGAATTCCTGGCGTAGGCGGTGCTGCTTTTCCTGCAGCGTGGCGGAGCGGCTCTTGAGTTGGCGGGCCTCTTCCTGGGCTTGTTTCAGGGCGCGCGCCATGTCCTTGGTGGGCGCGGGAACCTTGGCGATCTCGGCCTTGAGGTCCTTGATTCGGGCCTCTGTGCCCTTGATGCTGTTGCGGACGATGGCCAGGTTCTTGTCGGTCTTGCGCCAGGCATCTACCCGGCTCTGGGCATCGTTGAGTTGCTTGAGCTGGTCCTTGGCGTTCTTCAGCGCCTTGGATACGTCATTGGTACCTCCCATGACCGTGCGCAGCGGCTTGGTGATCTTGTCCACCATGCCGAGCAGTACTTGCAGCTGTAGCCTATCCATCGTGGTCGGCCTCGTGTCGCTGGCGGGCTTCTTCACGCCACATGGCCAGTTCGGCCAGGCTCATGCCGGCCATGGCGGCCGGTGGCCAGTGGAAGACGAGGGCGAGGTCTGCCATGGCGTCTTCTACGCGCCCGGGTAGTGGCTCTGTGCCCGGTCCGATGTCGTCAGAAAAAAACCGACCACCTCGGCGCCGATCTGGAGCAGGTCGGCGGGGTCGATCCGGGCGGCTTCGTGGTCGGTGAGGGTGGGGTTGCTGATGCGGGGGATGACCTTGATGAGGGCGTCGGCGTCCATCTGCATCAGGTCGATGATCTTGATGCCGCGAAGCTCGCCGGCGCAGGGCTTGCGCAGTTCGAGGGTGGCGATGGTGGTGTCGCCGCGCTGGATGGGTTGTTCGAGGGTGATGGGGTTGGGCATGCGTGACTCCTGTTTTTTCGGGGCACCCTGGGTGGCTGTCGCCCCGTAGTTCCTTCCTCCCGGTACCGTGGCCACCTACCGGGCAGTGCTCTCGCGCAGGTATGGATTAGGCCAGGCCGATGGCCTTGCGCTGTTCGGCCAGCATGTCGACGCCGTTGACGGTCTCGACCATGTTGAGCAGGTCGATCTCGATGACGACGTCGCCGTCGATGCTGAGCTTGTAGTAGGTGAGGGCACTTTTGACGGTGAGTTTGCCGCGTTCGCCGGCTTTGGCGTTGTCGGGGTCGATTTCGGTGTGGCGGCCGCGGACGACGACTTCGACGGCGTTGACTTCGGCGGTGTCGTCGCGCTGGTAGGCGCCGGCGAAGCGGAGCATGACGCCGTCGGCCTTGGTGGTGCCGTACTGGGCGAAGACCTGGCGCATGAGGCCGGCCAGGGTCATCTCGAGTTCGATCTTTTCCTGGCCGAGGTCGACGGCGACGGGGCCGGACATGCCGCCGCCGCGGTAGTCGTCGGTCTTGCGGGTGAGCTTGGGCAGCTTGATCTCTTCGGCGACGCCCATGTAGGACTCGCCGTCGTTGAACAGGTTGAAGTTTTTCAGGGTGCGGGGCATGGCCATGGTGAGGATCCTCCTTAACCGGCGATGGCGGCGGCGAAGTCGACCAGGTAGCGGTCGGTGATGCGTTGCTGGAACAGCAGGTTTTCCAGCGGCGGCACGGGGGTGTAGTCGTAGTCGATGTACATCTTGCCGCTCTTGAGGACCACGGCGCTGTTGAGGTAGGGGTCGAACCAGGCTTGGCCGTCGATGATGTAGCCGAGGCGCTTGAGTTCGCGGAACTTGGCGTTGACGCCTTCGATGATGTCGCGGGCGAGGCTGGGGTTGAGGGGCTTGTCGACGGCCCAGAAGTGGGCTTCGGCGATGGTGTCGGCGAGGACCTGGGCGGTGCGGGTGTAGTTTTCGAAGGCGAACAGGGGGTCGGCGCTGCAGGTGCGGCTGCCCCAGAATCGGAAGCCTTGTTCGCGGATGAGGGTGGTGACGTTGTGGCTGTTGAGGTAGTCGGTGTCGCTGGTTTCGTCCTGGATGTCGAACCAGACGGACTTGCTGATGCCGTCGACGCCGTTGACGGGGACGTTGGAGAGGGTCTTGTGCCAGCCCACTTCCTGGTCGATGCGGGCGCGCAGGCCGATGGCCTTGGCGGTGGCCCAGTAGGTGTCGGGGCCGCTGAGGAAATCGGGCCAGAGGACCATGACTTCGCGCTGGCCGAAGTTGTTCTGGTAGGCGACGGCGTCTTCCTTGGTGTCGGCGGCGGAGGCCTGGACGTAGGCCATGGCGCGGAGCTGCTGGGCGACGCCGGCGAGGTTGGTGGCGACGGTGAGGCTGTCGAGGCCGGGGCAGGCGAGGATACGGGGCTTGACGCCGAGGCTTTGCTTGGCGGTGAGCAGGGCTTGCATGCCGGTGCGCTGGCCCTGGGCGGTGACGGTTCCGATGACCTTGGCGTCCTGCCCGGCGGCGTCTTCGTCGACGCGGACGACGACGGTGACAGCGTTTCCTTCGTCGCCGATGGCGTCGAGGACGCGGGCCAGGGTGCCGGTGGTGCCGGCCTTGCCCTGGGCGTCGCGGATGCTGGTGACCAAGACGGGGGTGTCGAGGGGGAAGGCGGCGGCGTCGGCGTCGTCGGCGGTGCAGACCATGCCGATGACGGCGGTGGAGACGGTGCGGATGGGGCGGGTGCCAGATCGGA
>NZ_JAQVGQ010000274.1 GCF_028696615.1 Immundisolibacter sp.
GCAGGTCGAGGTTCTCGGACAGGCGGGTGGTGGTGTCCTCGCGCTTCAGGGCTGCGCCGAAACCGAGCTGCTCGGCACGCGGATCGGCCAGCGGGATGCGGTA
Source organism: Immundisolibacter sp. (assembly GCF_028696615.1). Lineage (GTDB taxonomy): Bacteria > Pseudomonadota > Gammaproteobacteria > Immundisolibacterales > Immundisolibacteraceae > Immundisolibacter. The sequence goes on from NZ_JAQVGQ010000274.1 coordinate 104, forward strand.
GCGCGTGGACAGCTCGCTGTCGCGTGGCGACAGCAGCAGCGTGTTGGTCAGGGCGTGACCGCGGTCGTTCAGGTAGCGGCGGTCGTAGCCGGCGCGCAGGCGCGGCCCGCTGTCGGTGGCAAAGCCGACGCCGGCGTTGTAGGCATCGCGCGGGCGCGGCGTGAACTGCACCGTCACCGGCACCGTGTGCGTCGCCGGATCGCGCTCGCCGGGCTGCACCTGCACACCGGAAAAATAGCCGCTGTCGGCCAGTGCGCTTTGATAGTCCAGCAGGCGCGCGGCGCGGTAGGGCTCGCCGGGCTGCGGGGCGCCGTAGCGGCGCAGCAGCGCCGCGCCGACCACCGTGTCGTCCAGGGTCAGCGCACCGAATCGGTATTGCTCGCCGCTGGCCAGACTGAGCGTGATGCGCGCCTGGTAGGCGTCGAGGTCCACGTCGACGCGGTGCGCGGTGAAGGCGGCGTCGAGGTAGCCGTGCTCGTGCAGCGCCTCCAGCAACGCGCGCTTGCCGTCCTCGTAGCGGGCGTGTTGCAGCCGGTCGCCGACCTTGAGCGCAAACGCCGCCAGCGCGGGCTCGAGTTCAGGGTCGGCGCTGGCCGGGCCGGTGAGGCTCAGGTCCAGCCGCGCCACGCGCAGCGGCGGGCCGCGGTCGACGCGATAACGCGCCCGCCAGCCGTCGGCGTCGTGCGTCAGGCTGGCGTCGATCTGCGGGCGGTAATAGCCGGCCGCCTCGAGCGCGGCCCGGATCTGCCCCGGCGCGGCGGCGTGGGCGCGGCGGATGCGCGCCTCGGCAAGCGGCTCACGCTGCGCCTCGGCGCCGATGTCGAGCGCCGCCAGCACGCCGCCGGCGAGCGTCTTGGGCAGGCCGTCGAGCGTCACGCGCAGCGTGTCGGCGCGCGCCGCCGGCCACAGCAGCACCCACAACAGGAACAGGACACCGACCAGGCGCGTCACACCACCAACCTCTCGAAAAATTCCGTCCCCGGAATTTTTCAGCCTGCCGCGTGGCGGCGCCACCTGCCGCAAGCCGCGCCGGCGACGCGCGGCGAAACTCGGTCAGACGCCGCTGCCGGCCTGGCGGCTGGAGTCGGCAGTGGTCGATGCCGGCACGCTGCGCCCGCCGCCCTGATAACGCTTCAGCAGCAGCGTGCCCTGCGAGCGGCCGCGCTTCTCGCGGTCGATGCGTACCGGAAAGTAGTCGAGCTGCGGCGCGCACCACAGCGTGACGGTGTATTTGCCACCCTCCTGCGTGCGCAGCACCTTGACCGTGTGAAAGGTGCCGGCCGGGGTGGCGATCTCTTCCTCGCCCAGCGTCTGCAGCGTGTACTCGCGGATTTTGCCATCCGAACCGTACAGCACCGGCACCTTGAGGCCGGTGCCGCCGGCGGCCAGCGTGCGCCGCAATGCCTCCACATAGGTGAGTTCGTCGAGCGTGCCCGGCGGCAGCGCCACCGGCGGGGTGTCGGCCTGCGTTTCACGCAGCTGCCCGGCCTGCCAGTCGAACAGGAACTCGTAATCGCGCTGCTTTTTGCCGCCCTGGCGCAGGTGCACGTAGCGCCGCGGCCGCCAGCCGTGCTGGTCGACCTTGCCGCTGCTCTCGTCGTGGAAACTTTCCTGCGTGAACAGCGCCACCACGCCGCCGGGGGTCACGTCCAGCGTCAGCCGATACTGGCCGTCGACGGCCTGGTAGCTCTGCACCGCCTCGCCGCCGTCGATGTTGCCCTGGCGCACGGCGTAGACCGCCTGCCACTGCGCCGGCGGCGCGGCCTGGGCGGCACCGCCCAGCAGCAGCAGCGCGGCGACCAGCCGGCGGGCATGGCCAAGGCGGTTTCGAATCTGCTCAATCATTGCGTTCTCCTGCGGCGGCGAACTGCACCGGCGCCGCGAGCCACAGGCCGTCGAGCAGCACCCGCTCGCCGGCCAGCGCAAGACGACCCTGCGCATACCAGCCTAAGACCGTGGGATAGAGCCGGTGTTCGGCGGCCAGCACGCGCGCGGCGAGCGTGTCCGGTGTGTCGCCGGCCTGCACCGGCACGCGAATCTGCGCGATCAGCGGCCCGCCGTCGACGGCGGCGGTGACGAAATGCACGCTCGCGCCGTGCTCGGCCACGCCGGCGGCCAGCGCCCGCTCGTGCGTGTGCAGCCCCGGGAAATCCGGCAGCAGCGAGGGATGGATGTTGACCAGCCGGCCGCGATGGCGGGCGACGAAATCGGCCGTCAGCACGCGCATGAAACCCGCCAGCACGATCAGATCGCACGACACCGCATCCAGCTGGGCTTGCAGCGCCCGCTCGAAGTCGCGGCGGTCCGCAAACTGCCGGTGATCGACCACCGCGGTCGGCACGCCGGCCGCCGCAGCGAGATCGAGACCGCCGGCCTGCGGGCGGTTGCTGATCACCTGCACCACCTGCGCCGGCAGCGTGCCGGTGGCGCAGGCGTGCAGGATGGCGCCGAGGTTGCTGCCGCGCCCGGAGATCAGTACCGAAAGGCGCGCCGTCACGGCGCGAGCACGACGCCCGCGCCGTCCCCGCGCGGCACGATTTCGCCCACCAAACAGGCGCGCTCGCCGGCCTGCGTGAGGCGCGCGATGGCCTCGTCGGCGCGCGCCGCCGGCAGGATCACTACCAGCCCGATGCCGCAGTTGAAGGTGCGCCACATCTCGGCATCGGCGATGCCGCCGTGCCGCTGCAGCCAGTCGAAGATGGCCGGCCGCTGCCAGGCGCGGGTGTCGAGCCGCGCCGCGAGACCGTTGGGCAGCACGCGCGGGATGTTCTCGATGAGGCCACCGCCGGTGATGTGGGCGATGCCGACCACCGGCAGCGCGGCCAGCAGGTCCAGCACCGGTTTCACGTCGATACGCGTCGGCGCCAACAGCGTGGCGCCGAGCGTGCCGTCGCCGAACGGGGCGTGCAGGTCCGCCCCGACGTGCTGCATCACCTTGCGCGCCAGCGAGTAGCCGTTCGAATGCAGGCCGCTGGAG
>NZ_JAQVGQ010000275.1 GCF_028696615.1 Immundisolibacter sp.
GGATGCGCTGATTTATTCAGCGCATCCCGCCCGGGGCAGGAAGCTCCGGCCTGAATCGAGGGCGCAAGCCCTTGATTCAGGGAGCGCCGCGCGGGCGTGTACCGCGCGGCGGCGAGCTGAAAAATTCCAGGGAGGGAATTTTTCAGCATTTCCCTAAGTAACCACAACGACGAAACATTCACCCGGCGGACGGCACACGACCGCCGGGTGGGCGAGTGCGAACAGGAGGTGCGGCCGCCGACCGGTCGCATCGGATGAGGCGATGCCGGGGCAGCCGCCACGCGGCGGACAGCCGGCATGTTCACGGGAGGACGTTGCAGATGACGATTGAATCAGCCCTTTGGTTTGCCATCGGCGCCGGCGTGCTGGCCATCGTGTATGGCCTCGCGGCCGTGCGCTGGATCGTGGCGCAGCCGGCCGGCAACGCGCGCATGCAGGAAATCGCCGCCGCCATCCAGGCCGGTGCGCAGGCGTATCTGAGTCGTCAGTACACCACCATCGGTATCGTCGGCGTGGTGCTGTTGGTGGTGTTGGGCATGGTGCTCGACTGGGCCACCGCCGGCGGTTTTGCGGTCGGCGCCATTTTGTCGGGCCTGGCCGGCTTCATCGGCATGAACGTATCGGTGCGCGCGAACGTGCGCACCGCGCACGCGGCGAGCCTGGGTCTTAATCCCGCGCTGCAGGTCGCGTTCCGCGGCGGTGCGGTGACCGGCATGCTGGTGGTGGGCCTTGGCCTGCTGGGCGTGGCCGGTTACTACCTGGCCATGCTGCAGGTGACAGACGCCGACCACGCGCTGCACTCGCTGGTGGGTCTCGCCTTCGGTGGCTCCTTGATTTCGATTTTCGCGCGTCTGGGCGGCGGCATCTTCACCAAGGGCGCCGACGTCGGCGCGGACCTGGTGGGCAAGGTCGAGGCTGGCATTCCCGAGGACGACCCGCGCAACCCGGCGGTGATCGCCGACAACGTCGGCGACAACGTCGGCGACTGCGCCGGCATGGCGGCGGACCTGTTCGAGACCTACGCCGTGACGGTGGTGGCCACCATGCTGCTGGCGGGCCTGACCATGCAGTCGCTCGGCGTGAACGCAGTGGTGTTCCCGTTGCTGCTGGGTGCGGTGTCGATCGTCGCCTCGGTGATCGGCACCTTCTTCGTGAAGGCGAGCGAGGGCGGCAAGATCATGTCCGCGCTGTACCGCGGCGTGATCGTTTCCGGCGTGATCGCTGCGGCGGCCTTCTACCCGATTGCGACCGCGCTGCTCGGCGACAAGGCCATGCCGCTGTACTACTGCGCGCTGATCGGGCTGGCGCTGACGGCGGCGATGATCGTGATCACCGAGTACTACACCGCCACCGAGTACAAGCCGGTGCGACACATCGCCGAGGCCTCGCAGACCGGCCACGGCACCAACGTGATCGCCGGCCTTGCCGTGTCGATGAAGTCAACCGCGCTGCCGGTGCTGGCGGTATGCGCCGCCATCTGGGGCGCGTTCGAATTCGGCGGGCTGTACGGCATCGCCATCGCGGCCACCGCCATGTTGTCCATGACCGGCATGATCGTGGCGCTCGACGCCTACGGGCCGATCACCGACAACGGCGGCGGCATCGCCGAGATGTCCGGCCTGCCGGGCGGCGTGCGCACCATCACCGACGCGCTCGACGCCGTCGGCAACACCACCAAGGCGGTGACCAAGGGCTACGCCATCGGCTCGGCGGGCCTGGCGGCGCTGGTGCTGTTCGCCGACTACACGCACAACCTCGACGCCATCGGCAAGCTGCAGGCGTTCAGCCTGTCGGACCCGGCGGTGATCATTGGTCTGTTCATCGGCGGCCTGGTGCCGTATCTGTTCGGCGCCATGGCCATGGAGGCGGTCGGCCGCGCCGCGGGCTCGGTGGTGGTGGAAGTGCGCCGCCAATTCAAGGAAATCCCCGGCATCATGGAGGGCACCGGCAAGCCCGACTACTCCCGGGCGGTCGACATGCTGACGCGTGCCGCCATCAAGGAAATGATCGTGCCCTCGCTGCTGCCGATCCTGGTGCCGGTGGTGATCGGCTTCGGCATGAACGTGCTGATGGGCCCGGGCGCGGGCGTGAAGGCGCTGGGTGGGCTGCTGATCGGCACCATCGTGACGGGTCTTTTCGTGGCCATCTCGATGTGCACCGGCGGCGGCGCCTGGGACAACGCCAAGAAGTACGTCGAGGAAGGCCACTTCGGCGGCAAGGGTTCGGAAACCCACAAGGCGGCCGTCACCGGCGACACCGTGGGTGACCCCTACAAGGACACCGCGGGCCCGGCCATCAACCCGCTGATCAAGATCATCAACATCGTCGCGCTGTTGCTGGTGCCGTTGCTGTAACGACGAGTCCGGAACACGCCCGGACGTGCTCCCGCGAATCGGGCTCTCAAGGACTCGATTCGCGTCCGGCCATCGCTGGCCGGCCTCGGCGCTCGAAAAATTCACACGCTCTCAGTCGCAGCCCTCCCCGGCACGGGCCGGGGAGGGCTTTTTTGTGGCGCCATGACGGTCGCCGTGTGCAGGTCGTCGTCTGCCAGTATCCTTGCGCCCCCCTCGTAACCCTTCCGGTCAGCAAAGGAGCGCGCAATGGGCCTCGATCTGGTCCCCGCCGGCAGCGATCTGCCGCGCAAAATCAACGTCATCATCGAAATCCCGAAGGATTCCGAGCCGGTCAAGTACGAGGTCGACAAGGCCACGGGGGCCATCTTCGTCGACCGCATCCTGTCGACGCCGATGCGCTATCCGTGCAACTACGGCTATATCCCGCACACCGTGTGCGGCGACGGTGACCCGGCCGACGTGCTGGTGATCCTGCCACTCACACTGATCCCGGGTTCGGTCATCCGCTGCCGGCCGGTCGGCGTACTGCGCATGACCGACGAGGCCGGCGGCGACGAGAAGATTCTGGCGGTGCCGGACGACCGCGTGTTCGCCGGCTACTCGCACATCCAGGACATCGGCCAGGTGTCGAGTCACTGGCTGGAACGCATCGGCCATTTCTTCGAGCACTACAAGGATCTCGAGCGCGGCAAGTGGGTCAAGATCGACGGCTGGGG
>NZ_JAQVGQ010000053.1 GCF_028696615.1 Immundisolibacter sp.
ACACCCGCTTGCGCGTCCGCCGGCAGGTCAGGTCAATGTCCAATGGCTGCTGCTTCATGCCCCCGGCTCCCACAGGTCAGGTTGGGCGTATTTTCGGACGGGGTGTGGGTTTTGAACAGAATCCCTAGGCGAGTTGCGGCACAAGGAGCAGTGGTACCAGGCCGAACACCCGCCCATCATCAGCCGCGAACTGTGGGACAGCGTCCACGCGATCCTGGACACGAATGGCCGAGTGCGGGGCAACACGACGCGGGCCAAGGTTCCCTATCTGCTCAAGGGGATCGTGTTCGGCAACGATGGGCGCGCGCTGTCGCCCTGGCACACCACCAAGAAGAATGGCCGCCGCTACCGGTACTACGTACCCCAGCGGGACGCCAAGGAGCACGCGGGCGCCTCGGGTCTGCCGCGACTGCCCGCCGCAGAACTGGAGTCGGCGGTACTCGATCAGCTGCGCGCGATCTTGCGTGCCCCGAATCTGCTCGGCGACATGTTGCCACAGGCGATCAAGCTCGACCCGACGCTGGACGAGGCCAAGATCACCGTGGCCATGACCCGGCTCGATGCGATTTGGGATCAACTGTTCCCGGTGGAGCAGACCCGGATCGTGAAATTGCTGGTCGAGAAGGTGATCGTGTCGCCCAATGACCTCGAAGTGCGGCTGCGCGCCAACGGCATCGAGCGTCTGGTGCTGGAATTGCGCCCCGAACCGGTGGGGCAACAAGCGGAGGCATTGGCATGAGCGACATCCGCATCCAGAAGACCGGCGAGCCGGACATCGTCGAGGCAAGTGATGGCAGGCTGACCCTGTCGGTGCCCATCCAGATCAAACGTCGCAGCGGCCGCAAGCTGGTGACTCTCCCAAACGGCGAAACCTCCCCAGTCAGGCCGTGGGATGTGGCGCCGACGTCAATTCAACTGGCGCTGGCCAGGGGCCACCGCTGGCTGGCCATGCTGGAATCGGGGGAAGCGAAGTCCTTGAAGGAGATCGCCACGCGGGAAGGGATCGATAACAGCTATGTAAGCCGGATGGTCAACCTGACCACGCTGGCGCCCGACATCGTGGCGGCCATCCTGGACGACGCGTTGCCGAACCACATCACGCTGTTTGATTTGGCGGTAGACCCGCCTGCTTTGTGGGATGAGCAGCGCGAGAGAGTCGGTCTCTGAGGCGAAGACGCCCCTCAGCTCAACATGCCCTTGAGGTCCTTGAGCATCAGGAACAAGTGGTACGGGTCAGTCGGGCTAGGCTCGAATTCCCACGACTCGTACCACTGCCGCGCCGCATCGTCCTTGGCATGGACCAGCAGGCAGCGAATGCCGGCGATGTCGGCAGCCTGAGCGGTGCGCAGCAACGCATCCTTGAGCAATGCCTGGCCAAGGCCTTTGCGCTGATGCTCCTTGTCTACCGCGAGCCGGGCCAGGATCATGACCGGTACCGGGTGACGCGCCAGCCCCTTCATCACTCTTGACGGCGCGGCATCCGGATCGACACTGCCGACGGCGAGGCTGTAGAAGCCGACCACAACGTCACCCTGGCAGCAAACGTAGGTCTGCGCGCTATTGGCCTTCTGGTTGACGAGCGCGTAGCGCTGCAGGAACTGGTTCAGCGCGGCCTGGCCACAGTCGAAAGCATCGACCTGATCCGTCGCAAGCAGCTTGCGAACGGGCAAGTAGCCATCGCTCAACCCAGCACCCCGGGTTCACGCAGCAACTTCTTCAGGCGCGGCTTGCTTTGCACCGGGCGGTCCAGTGCTTCCTGGAAGGCCTGCCACTGTGTGTCATCCAGCACGAACTGGCGACGATCTGCCAGCGTCTGCGCGGCCGCCGTCACGCCTGCGTCGAGCAGAAACTCGCTGACGTTCTTGTGGCAGGCGCGCGCGGCTTCCTGCAGCAGTTGCTTGACTGGCGTACTGGCGCGAACGTCAATGCGTTCGGTCTTGGAAAGATTCAGGGTGCTCATGGTGCCCCTCCGGACGGATCTTGATGCCCATATTGTAGTCGTCCGGACATTGTCCTGACAAGGCGTTTCTTGTCTTGGCCATCATCCAAGCACGTATATCCGTGTTGCAATGTGTCGGTAGCGATCGACAACTACCGACAAAACGCAACCGAAGAGTTTCCTCCGCCACCCGGTGCTGTAATCCAACCGCTTGATTCGTCCGCGCGTAACTCTTTGATCTGTATGGGTGTGACTGGCGGCCTTTGCGGACTTCGGGCCATTTTCAGGGAGCGAGGTCGGAGCGAGGAATGGCCAGGAGAGAGTGAAATGTGGCCGGGAACGGCCAGTTCTGGCGGGCGACGAAGTCCGCAGGCGTTCGCAGGAATCCCCAACAAGACGCGGGAGCTGGCACAAACAGACAAGAAAAAGCCCCAACTGATAACAGTTGGGGCTTCAGTATTGGTGGAGGCGGCGGGAATCGAACCCGCGTCCGCAAGTCCTCTGCCGTCGGTTCTACATGCTTATCCCAGTCTATTGATTTAACCGGCCGCCACCCGACGGGCAGGGACAGCTACCGGCGATCCTGTAAGGTTTTAACGGGTTGGCTCCAGGCTGGCCGCGCCGCGAGCCGGTGTGTGTCGACGCCTGGACCCCGGACGCACGGGCACATCCGGTCAGACGGCACCCTACTGGGTTTTAAGCAGCGAGTGCGTAGTTGTCGTCGTTGGCAACTATCTTTTTGCAGCGTGATTTACGAGGTCACTGCACCTCGGCATGCACCTTCGGTTTCGAAACCCACGTCGAAGCCAGGTCGCCCCCAAAGTCGGTGAGTAAGACAGGATAGCCGGGATGAAAGTTCCGCGCCAGTGCGGTGTGGCTCGGCGTCGTCCGATCCGGGCCTGGGCGACCCGGCGACAAGGCGCGCAACAATGGCGGGCCTCAGCGTTTTTTGAGCAGCCGGCTGCGTTCGCGCTGCCAGTCGCGCTCGCGTTCGGTGTCGCGCTTGTCGTGCGCCTGTTTGCCCTTGGCCAGGCCCAGTTCCACCTTGCACTTGCCGCGCTTCCAGTACATGGATAGCGCCAGCAGGGTGTAACCCTTGCGCTCCACGGCGCCGATCAGCTTGTTCAGCTCTTCGCGGTGCAGCAGCAGCTTGCGGGTGCGACGCGGGTCGGGTTCGTAGTGGGTGGAGACGGTCGGCAGCGGCGTGATCAGGGCGCCGATCAGGAACGCTTCGTTGTTTTTGATGATCACGTAGCTGTCGACCAGCTGCACGCGCCCGGCGCGCAGGCTTTTGACTTCCCAGCCCTCGAGCGCGATGCCGGCCTCGAAGCGGTCCTCGATGAAATAGTCGTGACGCGCCTTTTTGTTGACGACGATGCTGGCGGTGGCGGCGCTGGACATGGGAGGCAGCTGCGCGGGAACGGGCGGGCATTGTACGGGAAGCGCCGCCACGGTCGGCGCCGGCGCCCGGGACCGCCCAGCGATGCCCGAAGGACGCCCCTGCCTGGACCGCCACCCGCCGGCGGAGCCGGCGTCAGCACAAGCCTCGTCATCAACCTGCGAAGTGCGCCACGGCGGCTCCGTTATCATGCGCCGGCGGCTGCTGTGCCGCACGGCGCGGACATGAGGAGCCCATGGCGGCGGTTCGGGAGATACGCAAGGCGGTGGTGGTGGCGCACAGTGCGCCGGCCATGTTCCAGCTGGTCAACGACGTCGAGTCGTATCCGCAGTTCCTGCCGTGGTGTTCGGCGGCGCAGGTGCTGGACCGCGACGACAACTCCATGCTGGCCAGCCTGGAGATGGCGATCGCCGGTCTGCACAAGCGTGTCACCACGCGCAACCTGCTCGAGCCGCACCGGCGCATCGAACTGCGCCTGGTGGAGGGACCGTTCAGCCGCTTTCATGCGGTGTGGACCTTCGACGAGCTCGACGCGACGGCGCCGCAAACCCGTGTGGGGTTTCATCTGTCTTATGCGCTGGCCGGCCGGCTGCTCGGCGCGGCGCTGGGGCCGGTGCTGAGCGTGGTGGCGGACGGGCTGGTAGACGCCTTCTGCCGCCGGGCGGATGCCCTACATGGCCGGCCCTGAGCGCATGAACGTGGAAATCGCCTGGCCGCAGGACGGCGACTATCGGGTGGTGCGGATCGAGCTGCCGGCCGGCGCCACGGCGATCGACGCCCTGGCCGCCTGCGGCCTCGATGCCGGACAGGGCACGCTTGGCGTGTTCGGCCGGCCGGTGCAGGCGGACACGCCGCTGCGCGATGGCGAGCGCCTCGAGCTGTACTTGCCGCTGCGCCAGGACCCGAAAACGGCGCGCCGGCGCCGCGCCGCGGCGGCGGAAAAAAATCGCCCGCGACGATGAAACTTTCGGCCGCCGCCCCCGGTCTTATGCTACGAGACCTCTGCGAGGTATCACCCGCTTCCCCTCCCTGAGCGGGTTATCTTCTAACCCGGCCCCTGTGGCCGGGTTTTTTTTGCCCGCAACACTGGCCAGCGACCCACCAGGCCGCAAAGCAAGCGCTGGACGCGCTTGTTACAGCGAATGCCAGTCCGCCAGCAGCGTGCGCAGCGCCGCCACGAACGCCAGCGGCTGGTCCAGGAACAGGTGGTGGTGCGCCTGCGGAATGGCCACCACCGGCCCGCGGCGGTCCACCAGCTGGTGCACGTAGGCGCGCACCTCGGGTGGGAACAGCGCACTCTTATCGCCGTAGAGAATGCCGATGCGGCAGCGCAGCGCGCGCAGCTCCTCGGCCTGCTCGCCGACGGTGATGTGCATCAGCCCCCGGTCGTCGAACTTCCACGTGAAGTGACCTTCCGGCGTTTCGATGATCGAACGACGACCGATGTAGTCCAGGATGTAGCCGTTCTCGCAGGGCTGCTCCGGGATCAACCGAAAGCGCGCGAGCGCGCTGTCGAAATCCGGGTAGTCGCGCCGCGGGTGCCGCAGCGGGTTGCGCGCCGTGCCGGGAAACTGAAAACCCGGCGGGCGGATGGGCGAGTCGGCCATCACGAGGCCACCCACCCTGTCCGGCCGCGTGGCCGCCGCGCGCAGGCACACGGCGCCGCCCAGGCTATGTCCGACCAGCGTCACGTCGGGGCCGAAGCCGGCGTGCTCACACACGCCGAGCGCCTCGGCTGCGAAATCGTCCAGCGAATACTGCTCGCGCCGGCCGCTCTCGCCCATGCCGGATAGATCCATCGCCGCCACGCGGTGATCGGCCGCCAGATACGGCGCGATGAAGTCCCACCAATGGCTGTGCGCGCCACCGCCGTGCACCAGCAGCAGCGGCGGGCCGGACTCGCCCCAGCGGCGGTAGTGGATGGTGCAGCCGGCGACCTGCACCCAGTGCGGCTCGGCCGGGGTACCGATCGCCTCGCAGAACCAATCAGGCGCTTCGTAGATCATTTATTGTGGAACTTGCGGAACTCGGGCGGGCGCTTTTCGTTGAAGGCGCGCACGCCTTCCTTGGATTCCTCGGTGTCGTAGTACAGCGACAACGCCTGCAGGCCCATGGCGGCCTGGCCACGAATCTGCTCGCTGTCGGCGTTGAAGGAGCGCTTGGCAATCGCCAGCGCGGTCGGGCTCTTGGCCAGAATTTCGGCGCACCAGGCGGCGACCTCGGCGTCGAGCTGGTCGTGCGGGACGACCTTGTTGACCAGGCCCATGCGCTCGGCCTCCTCGGCGCTGTAACGGCGGCACAGGTACCAGATTTCGCGCGCCTTCTTCTCGCCGACCAGGCGCGCCAGATACGCCGTACCGAAGCCGGGGTCGACCGAGCCGACCTTGGGACCCACCTGCCCGAACTGCGCCCGGTCGGACGCGATGGTCAGGTCACACAACACCGCCAGCACGTTGCCGCCGCCGATGGCAAAACCCTGCACGCGGGCGATGACGGGCTTGGGCACGTCGCGGATGACGGTGTGCAGTTCCTCCACCGGCAGGCCGATGGTGCCACGCCCGCCGTAGCTGCCGGCGTGGGATTTTTGGTCGCCGCCGGTCGAGAACGCCTTGTCGCCGGCGCCGGTCAGCACGATGACGCCGATGTCCGGGTTCCAGCCGGCACGCTGGAAGGCGTGGATCAGCTCCTCGACGGTCTGCGCGCGAAAGGCGTTGTAGACCTCCGGGCGGTTGATGGTGATGGTGGCGACGCCGTCCTGTTCGGCGTACAGAAGATCCTGATAGTCCACGGGGTTTCCTTGTCGATTGGGTGAAATCAGCGCGTGTCGCGCAGTTTGCGGCCGCTGCCGGCCAGTTGCTTCAGCAGCGCCGGCGGCGCGAAACGCGGCCCGGCGCGCGCGGCGAGCGCCTCGCAGTCGGCCACGAAACGGTCGACGCCCACCGTGTCGATGTACGAAAACACCCCGCCCGCCCAGGCCGGAAAGCCCCAGCCGAGCAAGGACGCCACGTCGCCGTCGGTGGTGCTCCCCACCACGCCTTCGGCGAGGCAGCGCACCGCCTCTGCGGCCTGGATGTGCAGCAGGCGTTGCTTGACGGCCGCCACGTCCGGCTGGTGCGCGGCGCGCGGGAAGTGCTCGGCGAGCCCGGGCCACAGGCGCCGGCCGGCGTCGGTGTAGTCGTAAAAGCCCTGGCCGGACTTCTTGCCCAGCCGGCCGAGTTTTTCGACCAACAGCTCGATCACCGGCGCCGACGGCGGCGGCGTGTAGGCGCTGCCCAGATCCGCCCGCGTCTGGGTGATGACCTTGTGCAGCAGGTCGAGCGCCACCTCGTCCGCCACCGCGAGCGGGCCGAGCGGCATGCCGGCCTGCCGGCCGGCGTTTTCGAGCAGCGCCGGGGCCACGCCCTCGGCCAGCATGGCCATGCCTTCCTCGAAGTAGGTGCTGAACACGCGGCTGGTGAAAAAGCCGCGGCTGTCGTTGACCACCACCGGCGTCTTGCCGATGCGCGCCACGAAATCGAGCGCCTTGGCCAGGCACGCGTCCGAGGTCTGCCGGCCGCGGATCACCTCCACCAGCGCCATGCGGTGCACCGGCGAGAAGAAATGCAGGCCGATGAAATTCTCCGGCCGCGGCCAGTGCTCGGCCAAGCCGGTGATCGGCAGCGTGGAGGTGTTGGAGGCGAACAGGATGTCGGGCCCGGTGGCGGCGGCGGTCTTGCGCGTGGCCTCGGCCTTGATCTGGCGCTGCTCGAACACCGCCTCGATGACCAGCTCGCAGCCGGCGAGCGCCGCGTAGTCGGTGGTCGGGGTGATGCGGGCGAGCACCGCCGCCCGCTCGGCCTCACTCAGCTTGCCGCGCTCGACCTCGCGCATGAGGAGTTTTTCGACCTGCGCCTTGCCGCGCTCGGCGAGCGCCTGCTCGCGGTCCAGCAGCACCACCTCCAGGCCCGCCGTGGCGCAGGCGTGCGCGATGCCGCTGCCCATCAGACCCGCACCCAGCACGCCCACCTTGCGGAACTCGGCCTTGGGCACGTGCTTGGGGCGGGCCTTGAGCTTGCGGGCGTCGTTCAGCGCCAGAAAGCCGCTGCGGATGAGGTTCTCGGCCTGCACGGTGCTGGCGGTGACGCCGAAGTAGCGGCTTTCGATGTCGAGCCCCACCTCGATGGGCGAGCACACGCCCTCGTAGACGCAGGACAAGATGTTCAGCGGCGCCGGGTAGTTGCCACAGGTGCGCTCGTGCACCTTGGCGATCACCACCGACATGAACTCCTGCACGTCCGGGTCGCGCATGTCGCCGCCCGGCACCCGAAAGCCCTTGCGGTCCCAGGGCTGCTCGGCCTTGCCGCCGGAAAGAATCCATGCCTTCGCCTTGTCGATGAGTTCCCCGGCCGGCACCACCGCGTTGACGATGCCAGCCTTGAGGGCGTCGACCACCGGCAGGCGCTTGCCCTCCACCAGCAGCGGCACCGCGGCGCGGATGCCGATCAGGCGTGGCAGGCGCTGCGTGCCGCCGGCACCCGGCAGCACGCCGAGGGTGACCTCCGGGAAACCGATGCGCGTTTTCGGGTTGTCGGCCGCGACGCGGTAATGGCAGGCGAGCGCCAGTTCCAATCCGCCGCCGAGCGCCGTGCCGTTGATGGCGGCCACCATCGGCTTACCGGCGGTTTCGAGGCGCCGGAATACCGTGTTGATGGCGCGGCTGCTGGCTTCGAGCGTGGCGAGCGAGCGGTCGGCCAAAAAATTCTGCACATCGGCGCCGGCCAGAAAGTCTTTCTTGGCACTGGTGACCACGATGCCCTTGACGGCCGGATCGGCCAGCGCCCGCTCCACGGCCGCCACGTAGGCGGCGGTCGAGGCGTCGCTGAGCGTGTTCACGGACGCGCCCGGCACGTCCCAGGTGAGGATGGCGACGCCGTCGCCGTCCACGCGGTAGTCGATCATCGCGGTCTCCTCAAAGGCGTTCGATGATGGTGGCGGTGCCCATGCCGGCGCCGATGCACAACGTGACCAGGCCGGTGCCGAGACCGCGCCGTTCGAGCTCGTCGAGCACGGTGGCGATCAGCATGGCGCCGGTGGCACCCAGCGGGTGACCGAGCGCGATGGCGCCGCCGTTGACGTTGATCTTGTCCATCGGCACGCCGAGCAGGTCGGCAAAGCGCAGCACCACGGCGGCGAAGGCCTCGTTGACTTCGTACAGATCGATGTCGGCCGGCGTCATGCCGGCGCGTTTGAGCACCTTTTGTGTGGCCGGCGCGGGACCGGTCAGCATGATGGTGGGCTCGGTGCCGATGGAGGCGAACGCGCGGATGCGCGCGCGCGGTTTGAGGCCGAGCCGCTCGCCCGTCTCGCGATTGCCGACCAGCACCGCGGCGGCGCCGTCGACGATGCCGGACGAGTTGCCGGCGTGGTGCACGTGCTCGATGCGCTCGAGCTGCGGGTAGCGCTGCAGCGCCACGGCGTCGAAGCCGTAGTCGGCGCCGATTTTCTCGAACGACGGCGGCAGCTTGCCCAGGCTCTCGGCCGTGGCGCCGGGGCGGCGGTGCTCGTCGTGGTCGAGCAGCATCTGGCCGTCCACGGCGTACACCGGCACCACCGAACGGGCGAAGCGTTTCTCGTCCCAGGCGGCGGCGGCGCGCGCCTGTGACTGCACGGCGAAGGCGTCCACGTCGGCGCGCGAGTAGCCGTAGAGACTCGCGATCAGGTCCGCCGAGATGCCCTGCGGCACGTAGTGGCTGTGAAACGCCACCTGCGGGTCGGCGTACCAGGCGCCGCCGGCGGACGACATCGGGATGCGCGACATCGACTCGACGCCGCCGCCGATGACCAGATCCGACTGCCCTGACATGACTTGTCCTGCCGCCATGTTGACCGCCTCCAGACCCGACGCGCAGAAGCGGTTGATCTGCACGCCGGCCACGGTTTCGGCGTAGCCGGCCTCGATGGCCGCCACGCGGGCGATGTTCGAGCCCTGCTCGCCGACCGGGCTCACCACGCCCATGACCACGTCGTCGACGTTGCCAGTGTCGAGCCCAAGGCGGTCACGCAGCGCGTTCAGCACCGTGGTGGCGAGGCGAATCGGCGGCACCTGGTGCAGCGCGCCGTCGGGCTTGCCGCGTCCGCGCGGTGTGCGCACGGCGTCGTAGATAAAGGCTTCCGGCATGGCGGTCTCCAGCGGGGGCGTGAGGGACGGATCGGTCGCAAATGTTCTCATGAACGCCCGCGTGACCGGTCAGTCGTTAAGGTCCGGCTTGCGGCGCAGGCGCTTGGCGGCGCCCTGCTGCGTTTTGGCCTCCAGCCGGCGCTGCCGTGAGGCGCGGGTGGGTTTGGTAGGTCGTCGCGGCTGGGGGGCCTGTTCGGCCGCTTCGAGCAAGCCGGCCAGACGCGCCAGCGCGTCGGCGCGGTTGCGCTCCTGGGTGCGAAAGCGCCGGGCTTCCAGGACCAGCACGCCCTCGGCCGTCAGGCGCCGGCCGGCCAGGCGCGCCAGGCGCTCGCGCACGGCATCGGCCAGCGGCGTGAAGCCGCGCGTATCAAAGCGCAACTGCACGGCGCTCGACACCTTGTTGACGTTCTGCCCACCCGGCCCGCCGGCGCGGATGAACACGAACTCGACATCGCGTGGGTCGGGCGTGATCGGCATGACAGCTCCCTGAAGGACGCGCGAATCGATGCAGTGCGTGCAGCCGGGACTGGGTTGCCCGGGCGTGAATGGCGGGCGCGCAAGGCGCGGGTGTGAGCGGAAAAAAATCCAGGGACGGATTTTTTTCAGCCTCTCTAAGGAAATGTTGAAAAATTCCGTCCGTGGAATTTTTCAACTCGCCGCGGCGCGGTACACGCCCGCGCCGCGCTCCATGAATCAAGGACTTACGCCCTTGATTCATGCCGGGGCATCCTGCCCCGGAGGGAACCGCTGAATAAATCAGCGGTTCCCTAACAAATCCGCGGCAGCAGCTCGCCGGCCGGCAGATCGAGCGGGCGCTCGACACCAAACGGCCCGCGCAGCACCACCCCGCGCCCACCGACCCGGCCGATGCAAGCCGCCTGCTCGCCGCCGGGCGCCGCGCGCAGGATGGCGAGCGCCGCATCCGCCTGGGCGGCCGGCACATAGGTCACCAAGCGGCCCTCGCAGGCAACGTGCAACGGCTCGAAACCGAGCAGCTCGCAGGCCGCCGCCACCGGCGCCGAGACGGCGATCGCCGCCTCCTCGAGCCGCACGCCGCGCCCGCTTTGCATGGCGAGCTCGACCACCGCCGCGGCCAGCCCGCCGCGCGTCAGGTCGCGCGCGCAGTGCAGGTCGATGCCCGCCGCCAGCAGCGCCGCGATGACCTGGTGCAGCGGCGCGCAATCACTCAGCAGCGCGGTCTCGAAAGCCAGGCCCTCGCGCTGCGCCAGCACGGCGATGCCATGCCGGCCGATGTCGCCGCTCAGCAACACCGCATCGCCGTCGGCGATGCGCGCCGGGCGCAGGTCGACGCCCGGCGGCACCGTGCCAAGACCGGTGCTCGTGATGTAGAGACCATCCCCGCGGCCGCGCTCCACCACTTTGGTGTCGCCGGTCACCACCGGCACGCCGACGGCGTCCGCCGCCGCGCGCACCGAGCACAGCACCCGCCACAGGCTGTCCATGGGCAGGCCCTCCTCGATGATGAGGGCGAGACTCAACGCCCGCGGCCGGGCGCCCGCCATGGCCAGATCGTTCACCGTGCCGTACACCGCGAGCGTACCGATGTCGCCGCCCGGAAAGAACAACGGCCGCACCACGTAGCTGTCGGTGGTCAGCGCCGGGCGGCCGTCGGCCGGCGCCAGCACGGCGGCGTCGTGCTGCGCCGCCGCCGGGCCGCCCAGCGCCGGCAGGACGAGCTGCTCCAGCAACTGGTGCATCAACCGCCCGCCGGCGCCGTGCGCCAGCAGCACGGCCGGGTAGTCGGTGAACGGCAGCGGACAGGCGGGGTCGAACATGGCGCGCACCGGCGGGACGGGGTCACCATTTTGCCGCGCCGCTGCGCGGGATGCCGGCGATTCGGTTTAGCATGCCGCCGTCAGGCCATCGCCCGGATTTCCCCCATGAATCAGCCACAGTCCCCCACCGCCACGCAGCCGGTGTCGGCCCGCATCCGCGAGCGCCTCGAGCGGGCGCGGGTGCGCTTTCACGCCAACGACAACATCGCCGCCTTCATCGAACCCGGCGAGCTGCCGCTGCTGCAGGCCGAGGTGGAAGACAAGCTCACGCAGGTGCTGCACAGCCTGGTGATCGACACCGCCAGCGACCACAACACGCGCGAAACCGCCCGCCGCGTGGCCAAGATGTACCTGAACGAAGTGTTCAGCGGCCGCTACCGGCCGGCGCCGGACGTGACCGAGTTCCCCAACGTCGAGCGCCTGAACGAGCTCATGATCGTCGGGCCGATCACCATCCGCAGCGCCTGCTCGCATCATCTTTGCCCGATCATCGGCAAGGTATGGATCGGCATCATGCCGAACGAGCACTCGAACCTGATCGGGCTTTCCAAGTACGTGCGCCTGGCCGACTGGATCATGAGCCGCCCGCAGATCCAGGAAGAGGCCGTCACGCGCCTGGCCGACCTGCTGCAGGAGCGCATGCAGCCGGACGGGCTCGCCATCGTCATGGAAGCGGACCATTTCTGCATGCAGTGGCGCGGCGTCAAGGACACCGACTCGAAAATGGTCAACAGCGTCATGCGCGGCGTGTTCCTGACCGACGCCAGCCTGCGGCGGGAATTTTTGGCGCTGCTGCAGCACCGCCGCGCCTGAAGGAGACCACCATGCTCGTGCGACTGCTGTACGCCAGCCGCGCCCGCGGCCCCGTCACCCAGGACACGCTCGACACCATCCTGGCCGAGTCGCGGCGCAACAACCCGGCCCAGGGCATCACCGGCATCCTGTGCCACGGCGGCGAGGTCTACATGCAGGTGCTCGAGGGCAGCCGCGAGGCCGTGAACGCGCTCTACATGCGCATCGTGCGTGACCAGCGCCACGACCCGGTGACACTGCTGCACTACCAGGAAATCACCGAGCGGCGCTTCGCCGGCTGGACCATGGGCCACGTCAACCTGCACAAGGTGAACCCGTCGATCCTGCTCAAGTACTCGGCAAAGCCGCAGCTGGACCCGTTTGCCACGCCAGGCTGCGCCGCCCTGGCGCTGCTCGAGGAACTGACTGCCACGGCACAGATCGTCGGCCGCACCGGCTGAGGCGGGCCCGCGTCAAAGTTTCTGAAGAAATGCGCGTGCTGCGCATTTCTTGCGTCGCCCATCCGGTACACGCCCGGACGGGCTCGCGCGAATCAAGCCCTTGCGGGCTCGATTCGCGTCCGGCCATCCCTGGCCGGCCTCGGCGCTTGAAAAATTCACAAGCGCTCAGAGTTTGTGAAGAAATGCGCGTCCTGCGCATTTCTTGCGTCGCCCGTCCGGTACACGCCCGGACGGGCTCCCGCGAATCAAGCCCTTACGGGCTCGATTCGCGTCCGGCCATCCCTGGCCGGTCTGAGAGCTTGAAAAATTCACAAGCTCTCAGTCGACAGGGGCGCGCCCGACGTTCCCCGCCTCAGGCAGCGGGATTTCCGCCGTCGCCGGCGCCGCCCGGGCCGTGAGATCAGCCAGCGTATAGCGGTCGAGCTCGGCCAGAAACGCCCGCGTCGCGCCCATCAGCACGCCAGCCAGACCGCACTGCGGCAGGATGCGGCAGGTGTTGGTGGCGGCGTTGAAACATTCGACCAGATCGAAGCCGGGCTCCGTGGCGCGCGCCACGGCGCCGATGTTGATGTCCTGCGCCGGCCGCGCCAGCCGCAGCCCGCCCTGCTTGCCGCGGCTGGTGCTCACGTAGCCGTGGCGCCCCAGCCAGTGCACCACCTTCACCAGGTGGTGGCGCG
>NZ_JAQVGQ010000276.1 GCF_028696615.1 Immundisolibacter sp.
AGGCCATGGACATCGCCCGGCGCCTGGGCAACGGCGCCGGCGTGCTGCCGTACACGGTGCTGATCGGCCCGGACGGCAAGGTGCTGGCGCGGCTGGCCGGACGCGCCGACCCGGCCGACCTCGAACGTTGGCTCGACGGCGCGCGGCGCTGACCGAAGTCACTAGCAGGCCGTTCGGCTCGTCGCGGCACATGTCCGCGACGGCCTGCGCAAGCCATCGCTGGCTTGCCTGTCAGACTCGCCGCCACGGGCCGGCCCGCTCGCCGCCCTGCACGCGCCCTTCCGCGGCCAGCTTGATGAGGTGCGCGTACACCGACAGCTCGGCCAGACCGTGCAGCGCCTTGGGTACAGCGGCGTACAGCTCCGCCACCAGCTCCGGGATGCTGCGCCCGGCGCTGCCGTCGAGCGCTTTCAGAATGGCCGCCTCGCGCGCCAGGCGGTGCTCGATCACCTGCTGAACAATGGCCTGCGCGTCGTGCATGAGCCGGCCGTGGCCGGGGGCGATGCGCTCGATGGGTTCCTGCTGCAGGCGCCGCAGCGAGGCCAGATACGCCGCCATGTCGCCGTCGGGCGGCGCGATCACCACCGTGGTGCCGTCCATCAGGTGATCGCCGGCGAACAGCAGGCGCTCGTTTTCCAGCAGAAAACAGAGGTGATCGGCGGCGTGGCCGGGCGTGCGCAGGGCGCGCAGCGGGCCGGCGTCGGTCATCAGCACCTCGCCGTCGGCCAGCACGCGGTCGGGTGCGAAGCCCGGCGTGTTGACGCCGGCCAGCGGGATGCCGCTGCCGTACACCGGCACGCCAAGCTCGGCGGCGAGCCGCCGCGCGCCCGGCGCGTGGTCCGGATGGGCGTGGGTGACCAGCACCGCGGTGATGGCGCCGGCGGCCTCGATGGCGTGCAGATGCGCCGGATCGTCGCTGGCCGGGTCGATCACCAGCACCTGTCGGTGGCCGACCAGATACGTGTTGGTGCCGGGGCCGGTCATGAGGCCCGGGTTGGGCGCCGTGATGCGCCGCACGCCGGGCCAAACGTCCACCGCCCGCCCGAACGGGAACTCGGCCCGCACCGCGGGCGTGTCGAACGGGTTGCCGGTCGGCGCGCTCACAGCGCCACCCCGCGCAGGTCGACCTCCTCCACGCCCTCCGGCAGCGGCAGGCGCACGCGCTGCGGCTTGCCGTCGGCGCCCAGGATCAGCTGCGGCTGGATGGCCGGGATGTCGCGCATGGCCGCCACGTGCGCGAGCAGGCTGTCCGCGTCGGCGAAGCGGGCCAGGAACTCCAGCTGCTTGCGCGTGGCCGGCACCAGGTTGAAGCGGCCCGCGGCGTGGCGAGCCAGCGCGTCCGCCGGGCGCACCCAGCAGTGATCGACCGTCTCCTGCCCGTCGTGCAGCGGCTGCTGCCCGGCCGGCGCGCGGCACAGGAAAAACCGCGTGTCGTAACGGCGCGGCATGCCGTCCGGCGTGATCCAGTGGCTGTAGTAGTGCACCTGCTCGAGCGGCAGGCGCAGACCCTCGCGCGCACAGATGTCGGCCAGCGTGGTCGTGCCGGCGTTCAGCGCCGCCCGGTAGGCGGCAAAGCGCTGCTGCACGGCCGGCTCGTGCAGGCTGAGCGGACGGCCCGCCGCATCCGCCGCCAGCAGCACGCCGGCTTCCTCGAAACATTCGCGGATGGCGGCCAGATAAAACGCCAGCCCGCCGCTGGCGATGCCAAGGCGCGCGCTGGCCTCGGCGGCGCCGAGCCCGCTGCAGATGGCCTGCGCGGCTGCGTCGCCGTCGCTGCGATCCACCCCGCCGCCCGGGAACACATAAGCGCCGGCGTTGAAATCACTCTTGACGGTGCGCAGCAGCATGAACACCTCGAAACCCGGCGCGTCGGCGGCGTCGCGCACCAGCACCACCGTGGCGGCATCGCGTAGGGTCATGGCGGTTTTCTCCGTAGGCCGACTGAACGGTCATTATCGCGCCGCCGCCCGACCGGCGTCGTCGCACCATCCGCCCGTAAGGACATAAGATCGAAACCATGCGATCCGTGCCGACACTCGCCCGCCTGCGCCGCCTGTGCTCCTGGCGGCGGGTGCTGGCGTTTGCGCTGCTGGCGGCCGTCGCGGCGGGCCTGCTCGCCGTGCCGGAACGGGCGCGGCGTTACCTCGAAGAAACACTGGCCACGGCGAGCGGCGGGCAGGCGCGCGTGGCGGCGCTGCATTTGGACCCCTGGCGTCTGGCCGCCCGCGTCGACGGTCTTTACCTCACCGACGGCACCGGCGCGCTGCTGCTGGCGGCCGAGTCGGTCGGCGCCGATCTGGCCATCGACTCGCTGTGGACGCGCAGCCTGCACCTCGAATCGGTGGACCTGCGCGGCGTGCGCGGCCGGCTGGAGCTGCTCGAAGACGGCGCGCTTCGCCCGCAGCTGCCAGCCGGCACCGGCGGCAAGAATGACACCCCACTGCCGCGCCTGCGCATCGACCGCGTCGAGCTCGCCGGCGGCGCGCTGGCCGTGCGCGACGCCAGCGCCCGCCCGGCGGCGGCGCTGCGCCTGACCGATCTTCGTGTCACGCTGACCGGCCTCGACACGGCGGGCACGCCGGCCGCGCTGCAACTCGCCGGCCGGCTCGGCGGCGGCCGGCTGCGCATCGACGGCACGCTCGCGCCGGCGCCGCTGGCGCTGGACGTCACGCTCGCCGTGCAAAACGCCGACGCCGGCCCGGCGCTGGCTTACCTCGAGCGCGCGCTGCCGCTGCGCGCGCAGGGCGGCCGGCTGGATGCCGCGGCCGCGCTCGCGCTCGGTGCGGATGACCCGCTGCGCCTCAGCGACGGCCGCGTCAGCCTGCGCGGCGCGGTACTCGCCGACGCCGCCGCCGCACCGCTGGCCGAGGTGGGCGAGCTTCGCGTCGAGGGCCTCGCCGTCGATCTCGCCGCCCGGCGCCTGGCGGTGGGCGGCATCCGCGGACGCGACAACTGGCTGGCGCTGACGCGCGCCGCAGACGGGCGGCTCAACCTGCAGGCACTGACCGCGCCGGCCGGCGCTGCGCCGCCTTCCGCACCTGCGCCGGCGGCCGCGG
>NZ_JAQVGQ010000277.1 GCF_028696615.1 Immundisolibacter sp.
CGGCAAACGGGCTCCAGCCGCCGCTGATATCGGTGACGATGTTGTCTTCGCCGTACGACTTGAGCTTGAGTTCGAACGCAATTCGGCGCGGCTGGCCATCGTCCATCAGCACGCTGCGGGTGTCGCCGACCTCGACGATGGCCCATGCGCCCCACACGCGCCCGAGACCGTCGACGAGCTGCAGCGGCTCGCCCTTGTCAGCGAGCTCGCGCATCTGCTCGACCTGCGCGAGTCCGCCATCGAAACTGGGGTAGAGCGTGCCGGACAGCGTGACTTCGATGGGCTCGCGCCCGGTGTACTGCAGCGCCGGCTCGCGCCCGATGCGCGCCTGCTCGGGCCAGCGCCACGACTGGCGCATCGCCAGACTTTGATACGTCGCCTGCCCCACTTCAAAGCGAAAGGGGCCCAGCGCCATCATCACTCGCTCGGCCATGCGATTTCCTCTTAGTCGTGCAGCGCCGCGCGGCTGCCGCGCAGCGCGTCGTGGATGAGGCGGCGCAGACGCTGTTCGACGTCGGACGCCATCGACTGCGCATCACTGCCCGGCGGGGCGTAGATGGTGATCTGCGGCGCGAAGTGGATCGAGTGCGTAGCGGTTGCTGCGGCAGCCGTTGACGTCGTGGTCATCAATGGCCGGCCAGCGCCCCAATTTGTCGGCATGGCAGATTCCGCCGAGGGGTGATTGGGCGACGGCAGCGTCAGTGCCGCAGCCTGCGGCAGTTGCACCTCGGGCGATGGGATCGTGAGCGGCACCGCCTGCAGTGATTTCGCCAGCCGCCCGACCTCTTCCACCGCCTGCGGCCCGGCGGCCGCCACGCCCTGCGCCAGGCCGAGTGACAGCGCGCCGCCCAGCGCGGCAAACACGCGCGATGGGCTGCGAATACCCAGCATCGCTTTGAAGCGATCGCGCACTTTGGCGGCGACCTCGCCCACGGCGGCCACGGCCTGCTGCGCCGCCTCGCGGAGGCCGCGCGCCAGGCCTTGCAGCAGGGCGCGGCCCACGTCGGCGAACTGCGCGGCCATCTGGCGCAGATGGCTGAGCATCGACCCCAGCGACGCTTGCAAGGCGAGCAGCGGATCGGGCGACGCGAAGATCGAGGCGATAGATCGCCATACGCCTGACAGCGCCGCAAAACCGTCGCGCACCCACGTGACCAGCGCGCCGATGGCGCGCAGCGGCGCGGTGATCGCCAGCAGCGCCGTGCTCAACACGCTGCCGATCACTGCGCCCAGCGACCGGCCCGAGCTGGCCAAGCCGTTGAACTCGTCCTGGGTGAGCGTCACCGGCGCGAGCAGCTGACCGATCCAGCCGACCACCCGGCTCACGCCATCGGCGATGAATCCGAACACCGACGCGACCGCCTGACCGATGGGTGCCAGTGGCGCCAGCGCCGTGGTCAAGCTGGTGATCGCTGGCTGCACTGCGGCGCGAATGCCTTGGAACACGCCACCCACATAGGCGGCAATGGGGTCCCAGTATTTGCGGATCACCAGCGCCAGACCCGCGACCGCCGCGCCGATGCCCGCCACGATCCACGTGATCGGGTTGGCGAGCAAGGCGGCGGTGGTCGCGCCGATGGCGGGCAGCATCGACCAGAACGCCATCGCCGCTGATTTGATTGGCGTGATGAGCCCCAGCGCACCGACCTTGAGCCGGCTCCAGGCCAGCGCCAGCAGGCCCGAGCTGGCCGCTGCGCCCTGTGCCTGCACCTGCAGCAGCGCCAGCCCCGCGCGCACCGATGCGATGGCCGTGTTGACCGCCAGAAACGCCCCCTTGACGAACGTCCAGGCGTAGCCCAGCCCGATGGTGGCAATCTTGAACCCCACGACGGCGGCCGTTGCGCCCACCACCACTTGAGTGACGACGGGGAACCGCTCGGCCAGCTGCGCCAAGGCCCCGATGGGGGCCATCAGCGCACCCAAGAGGCTGTTCAGGGGCGGCAGCAGCGCGTTGCCGATGGTGATGCCAAGGCGGGATATCTGGTTTTTGAGCAGCTGCAGGTTGTTGGCCGTGGTGGCCGCGCGCGCCTCGTACTCACGCTGCATCGAGCCGGCATAGGCGGTCTCGTCGGCCACCAGGCCGATAGCCTGCCGGTAGGTGTCCAGCGAGCCGACCAGCTTGGCGATGTCGTCGGAGTACTCCGCGCCAAACAGGTCGGAGAGCGTGCCCATGACATCCGGCGCGCCCTTGACGGCTTCCAAGAAGTTGATGAGCGTGCCTTGGGCGTCCCGCGCGATGTCCTTCTTTAGCTCTTTCGCGCTCAGGCCCAGCTGCGCCAATGCCTGCTGGAATTCACCGCTTTGCTTGTCGGCGGTGGCGAGCTTGAGCAGCAGCGCATTGATACCGGTGGCGGCGACTTCGGGGGGCGTCTTGAGCGCCAGGAAGGTGGCACCCAGGGCATTCAACTGCGCGCCGGATAGCCCGAAGAGCTTCGCCGTCGATCCGGCGCGGTTGGCGATGTTCAACAAGTCGGATGCCTTGGCATCCATGTTGTTGGACAGGTGGTTGATGGCGTCGCCGAGCTTCACCACCTCGTCCTGGGTGAGGCCGAAGATCGAGCGCAGACCCGTCATGGCGGCGCCGGCCTGCTGGCCCGATAGGTCAAACGCCACGCCCATCTTGGCGGCGTCCTCGGCAAAGCGCAGCAACTCCTCGCGGGCGATGCCGGCCTGACCGGCCGCCGCCACAATGGCGCCGATGCCGTCGGCCGCCATCGGTATCCGCGTGGACAGTTCCAGAATGTCTTTCGACATCTGCGCAAACTGCTGCGGCGTGTCGAAGTCCACCACCTTCTTGACATCCGCCATCACCGACTCGAACTGAACCGCCGGCTTTACCAGGCCATAGAGCGCGCCGCCCAAGGCCACCGCATCCATCAGCTGGGCGCGGTAGGCGCTGCGCTGCTCCAGATTGCTGGCCTGGGCTTGTTGGGCGCGGGTGAGCGCCTCGGTGCGCTCGCGCAGCTTCTCAAGCTGGCTGCCGAGACGCGCGCTTTCTGCGCCAAGCTTTGCCGTAGCAACGCCGGACTTTTGCAATTCGGCCGTCTGCTG
>NZ_JAQVGQ010000278.1 GCF_028696615.1 Immundisolibacter sp.
CGCTTGCCGGCCACGCCGGCGATGAAATGCGGCATACCGTTGCTGAAGAAAAAGCCGATGACGATGTGCCAGGGTGACAGACTCATGCGATCTCTCCTCGAATCGATATGCTGTGGGCGATGTCCGGCAGGGCATCGCGCGCCTTGCCGGGGGCGGGCGCCGTCCCTATAATGCCGGCCGCTTTCAGGGGCCGCCAGGGGCGTGCGTGTGGCGTGCGGCCTGGCGATGCACACCGTAACGCGGAATCGTTTTCAAGCCATGTCCGAGCCGATCGGTCGCAATGCCGCCTGGCCGGACGCATGCTCGGACGACGACGCGGCAGATGCCGAGTCCTGGCAGCCGCTCACGGTTGCCGAGGCGAGTGCGCTGCGCGCCCGGCTGCGAACGCCATCGCTGTGGTGGGTGCCTGCCGGGCAGGTGCTGGCCGGTGCGGTGATGGCGGCGCTGGCCTGGCTGGTCACTGGCCGCGTCAGTGTGCTGCTGTCGGCGCTGTACGGCGCGGCGGTGGTCGCGGTGCCGGCGGCGGTGATGGTGCTGGGCCTGGTGTGGTCGCCGTCGCGCGCGGCGCCGGCTGCGCAGGTCGTGCGCTGGGCGGTGTGGGAGGCGGTCAAGCTGCTACTCGCCGTGGGTATGCTGGCGTTGGCGCCGCGGGTGGTGGCGCCGCTCAGCTGGCCCGCGTTGCTGCTCGCGCTGGTAGTGTGTCTCAAGGTGTACTGGCTGGCGCTGTTGTGGCGCGGCCGCTGGAAATAATCAGACAAGCGAGCAGGGGCTTCCCGATACATGGCAGCTGAAAGCCACGCGCCTTCCGCCGGCGACTACATCGTCCATCACCTGCAACATCTGCGCAGTGCGCAGCAGACGTCGCTGGTCGATTTCTCGGTGATCAACATCGACTCGCTGGTGGTCGCGGCGCTGTTGGGCGTGCTCGCGTGCTTGGTGATGTGGCTGGCGGCGCGGCGTGCCACCGCCGGCGTGCCGGGCCGTTTTCAGGCGGCGCTCGAGATGCTGGTCGAGCTGGTCGACAAGCAGGCCAAGAGCGTCATCCACGATGCGCGCAGCCGGCGCGTGGTGGCGCCGTTGGCGTTGACGGTGTTCGTGTGGATCTTCCTCATGAACGCCATGGACATGCTGCCGGTGGACCTGCTGCCCTGGGCGTGGAGCCACGTCTATGCCGCGGCCGGCCACGACCCGCATCATGCCTACCTGCGCGTGGTGCCGACCGCCGATCTGTCGACTACCCTGGGTTTGTCCGGCTCGGTCTTGTTGGTGTGCATCTACTACAACCTCAAGATCAAGGGCCTGGGCGGCTGGGTGCACGAGCTGTTCACGGCGCCTTTCGGCAGCCATCCGCTGCTGTATCCGATCAATTTCCTGATGCAGATGATCGAGTTCGCGGCCAAGACCCTGTCCCACGGCATGCGGCTATTCGGCAACATGTTCGCCGGCGAGCTCGTGTTCATGCTCATCGCCCTGATGGGCGGCGCCTGGGCATGGCAACTGAACCCGCTGTCCGGCGGCTTCTGGCTGGGCGTAGGGCATGTGGTGGCCGGGACCATCTGGACCCTGTTCCACATTCTGGTGATCACGCTGCAGGCATTCATTTTCATGATGCTGACGCTGATCTACGTCGGTCAGGCGCACGACGCGCACTGATCGGGTTTTCGTTTCTTTTCGTTCCACCACGCAGTCACTCCTGAAGGAGCAATCATGGAAAACGTCCTCGGCCTCGTCGCCCTCGCTTGCGGTCTGATCGTCGGTCTGGGTGCCGTCGGCGCCTCGCTCGGTATCGCCCTGATGGGTGGCAAGTACCTCGAGTCCTCGGCTCGCCAGCCGGAGCTGATGAACGAGCTGCAGACCAAGATGTTCATTCTGGCCGGCTTGATCGACGCGGCATTCCTGATTGGCGTCGCCATCGCGCTGCTGTTCGCGTTCGCCAACCCGTTTCAGCTCGCCGCTTGATTCGTCGTCCTGACCATTTCACGAGCGCAAGGATCGAGTTGTGAATATCAACGCAACGCTGTTCCTGCAGGCGATCGTCTTTGCGGTTCTGGTGTGGTTCACCATGCGGTTCGTATGGCCGCCGATCACCAAGGCCATCGACGAGCGCACGCAGAAGATCGCCGACGGCTTGTCGGCAGCCGAGCGGGCGCGTCTGGAGCTTACCCAAGCCAACCGCCGTGTCGAGGAACAGCTGGCGGCCGCGCGTGACGATGCCGCCAAGCGCCTGGCCGATGCCGAGCGACTGGCGCAGTCGATGATCGAGGAGGCCAAGGCGCGTGCCGCCGAGGAGGGCGCCAAGATCGTCGCCGCCGCGCGGGCCGAGGCGCAGCAGGAAGCGGTCAAGGCACGCGAGGTGCTGCGCGGTCAGGTGGCCGAGCTGGCGGTGCGTGGCGCGGAGCAGATCCTGCGCCGCGAGGTCGACCGCCGCGCCCACGCCGAGCTGTTGGCACGCCTGGCAGCCGAGCTGTAACCATGGCCGAGCTTGCCACCGTCGCCCGCCCCTATGCGCGAGCACTGTTCGAGGCGGCCGACCCGGCCACCGCCCGCTCGCTGGTCGCTGTCCTGCAGCGCCTGGCACTGATCGCGAGTGAGCCGCGGCTGCGCGAGTTCGCCGACGACCCCAGGGTGTCGGCGCGCGAGGTCGGCGAGTTGATCCAAGGTGTGCTGGGCGAGCCGCTGCCGCCGCTGCTGCAGGGGCTGCTCGACGCCGTGCTAGAGAACCATCGCCTGGCCGCGATGGGCGAGATCGCCGAGCAGTTCCGGGCCCTGGTCGACGCCCGGGAGGGCGTGTCCAAGGCCACCATTTACAGCGCTTTCGAGCTATCCGCCGAGCAGTTGGCGGACCTCCTGCCGGCGCTCGAGCGGCGTTTCGGGCGCCGGCTGCAGGCCGAGGTAGTGGTCGAGCCGGAGTTGATCGGCGGCGTGCGGGTGGTGGTCGGCGATGAAGTGCTCGACACCTCGGTGCGCGCCCGGCTTGAACAGATGAGGACTGGCCTGGCGGCCTGAGCGTCACCGACGCCGCCGGCACGGCCGCGCA
>NZ_JAQVGQ010000054.1 GCF_028696615.1 Immundisolibacter sp.
GAATTTTTCAGCTCGCCGCCGCGCGGTACACGCCCGCGCGGCGCTCCCTGAATCAAGGGCTTGCGCCCTCGATTCAGGCCGGAGCTTCCTGCCCCGGGCGGGATGCGCTGAATAAATCAGCGCATCCTTAGGGAAATGCCGAAAAATTCCCTCCCTGGAATTTTTCAGCTCTCTGCAGCACGGTACATGCCCGTGCTGCGCTCCGTGAATCAAGGGCTTATGCCCTTGATTCACGCCGGGGCGTCCTGCATCGGACGGGATGCGCTGAATAAATCAGCGCATCCTTAGGCGCGCGTAAGCGCGCCGGCATTCGATCACAGCGCAAACGACTGCGCCAGTCGCCGCGGCACCGGCGCGGCCTGGACCTGCACGTAGTGCGGCAAACCGTCGCGATACGGCGGGTAGGCCTCGCCCACGATCAGCGGCGCCAGATACCGCCGCGCCGCCTCACTGATGCCAAAACCGTCGGCGCTGATGAAGTCGGCCGGCAGATGGCGCTCGACGTTGGCCAGCGCCTCGAGCGGCGCGCTCGCCACCTCCCAGCGATAAGGCGCGTCGGCCAGACGCGCGATCACCGGCGCCACGCCGCTTTGTCCGGCCAGCGCCAGCAACACCGCCTCGCGGCCGAGCGCATAGGCCTGGGCGAGATCGGTGGCGCTGGCCAGATGGCGGGCGGAACGCTGCAGGTAGTCGGCCACCGCCCAGTGCGTCTTCAGGCCGAGCCTGCCGCGCACCTGCTGCGCCACCTGCAGGCCGGCGCCGCCGAGCTGGCGATGACCGAAGGCGTCCACCGTGCCGGCGTCGGCCAAGAACGTCCCTTCGGCATCACGAACGCCTTCCGACACCACCACCGAGCAATAACCGAAGCGCGCCACGGTGTCGGATACGCGAGCCAAAAACCGCTCAGCGTCGAACGGCACTTCCGGGAACAGGATCAGCAGCGGCGTGTCCGGCGGGCTGCCGAAAGCCAGACCGCCGGCGGCGGCGATCCAGCCGGCGTGCCGGCCCATGACCTCGAACACGAACACCTGCGTCGAGGTGGATGCCATGGCGGCCAGATCGAGCGTCGCCTCGCGGATGGAAACGGCGACGTACTTGGCCACCGAGCCGAAACCCGGGCAGCAGTCGGTGACCGGCAGGTCATTGTCCACCGTCTTGGGGATGCCGATCACCTGCAGCGGATAGCCGGCCTGCTGCGCGTACCGCGCCAGCTTGAGGGCCGTATCCATGGAATCGTTACCGCCGTTGTAGAAGAAATAACCCACCTGGTGCGCGTCGAACACCTCCAGCAGGCGCCGGTAATGACGATCGTCCTTGACCGGATCGGGCAGCTTGTAGCGGCAGGAACCGAACACCCCGCCCGGCGTGTGACGCAGCGCGCTGACGTCCGGCGCCGACAGCGGCGTGGTGTCGAGCAAATCCTCGGTCAGGGCGCCGATGATGCCGTTGCGCGCGGCATACAGGGCGCCGATCATGGCGCGGTTCAGGCGCACCGCCTCGATGACGGCGGCGGCACTGGCATTGATGACGGCGGTGACCCCGCCGGACTGGGCATAGACGGCATTGCGCTTCATCGCTTTTGGCCTCCGGATTGACGATGGACGCCATTGTGACCATGTTTCTCGGCAGCGGTTTGACGCCCCATCGACGATGGCTTAGGTTTCGCGCGCACCCGGCCACGGCTGGCGCGCTGCCGAACAGCGCCCGGCGCGGGCGTTTTTTCATCTCCTCAAGGATTTCCAGTCATGCGAGTCGTCATGCTCGGCGCCCCCGGTTCCGGCAAGGGCACCCAGGCCAAACAGCTGGTGCAAACCTACGGCGTCACCCAGTTGTCCACCGGCGACCTGCTGCGCGCGGCGGTCAAGGCCGGCAGCCCCATCGGTCAGCGCGCCAAGGCGGCCATGGACGCCGGCAAACTGGTGTCGGACGACATCGTGCTGGGGCTGATCGAGGAACGCCTTGACGGTCCGCAGGGTTTGCGCGATTTCATCCTGGACGGCTTCCCGCGCAACCTCGCCCAGGCCGAAGCGCTCGGCGCGCTGCTCGATCGCCTGCACCTGCCGCTGCAGGCGGCGATCCTGATCGACGTCAGCGCCGAGGAACTCAAGCGCCGCATCGCCGGGCGGCGCACCTGCCGCGACTGCGGCGCCATCTATAACGTGTACACCGCGCCCTCCAAGCGGGACGGTGTGTGCGACGTGTGCGGCGGCGAGACCTATCAGCGCAGCGACGACAACGAGGCCACCGTGGCGCAGCGCCTGGCCACCTACCAGGCCGAAACCGCCCCGCTGATCGACTATTACCGCTCGCGCGGCCTGCTGCACACCGTTGCGGGTGAACAGCCGGTGGAGGCCATTTTCGCGGCGCTGCGCGGCATCGTCGACGCGCTGGACTGACCGCCCATGACCGCCCGCAGCTTTCCCGGCAGCCGCCTGCGCCGCCTGCGCCGGCACGGCTTTTTGCGCGAGCTGGTACGCGAAACCACGCTCACGCCAGGCGATTTCATCTACCCCGTGTTCGTGCTGGATAGCGTCGGCCGGC
Source organism: Immundisolibacter sp. (assembly GCF_028696615.1). Taxonomy (GTDB): domain Bacteria; phylum Pseudomonadota; class Gammaproteobacteria; order Immundisolibacterales; family Immundisolibacteraceae; genus Immundisolibacter. The sequence goes on from NZ_JAQVGQ010000054.1 coordinate 2,542, forward strand.
GCGAACCGGTGGCCTCCATGCCGGGCGTCGAGCGGCTGTCGATCGACCTGCTCGTCGAGCGCGCACGCGAGGCCGCCGGGCTCGGCATCCCGGCGCTGGCGCTGTTCCCGGTCATCGAGCCGGCGCGCAAGTCCGACACCGCCGCCGAGGCGTGGAACCCCGACGGCCTGGTGCCGCGCGCCGTGCAGGCGCTCAAGTCCGCTCTGCCGCAGCTTGGCGTCATCACCGACGTGGCGCTCGACCCCTACACCTCGCACGGCCAGGACGGCCTGCTCGATGCGAGCGGCTACGTGCAAAACGACGCCACCGTAGCCGCCCTGGTGCGTCAGGCCATCTGCCAGGCGCGCGCCGGCGCCGACGTGGTGGCGCCGTCGGACATGATGGACGGGCGCATCGGCGCCATCCGCAAGGCGCTCGAACGCGAGAATCTGGTCAACACCGCCATCCTCGCCTACTCGGCCAAGTACGCCTCGGCCTTCTACGGGCCGTTTCGCGATGCCGTCGGCTCGGCCGCCAATTTGGGCGGTGCCGGCAAACACAGCTACCAGATGGACTGCGGCAACGGCGACGAGGCGCTGCACGAGGTGGCGCTCGATCTGGCCGAAGGCGCCGACATGGTGATGATCAAGCCCGGCCTGCCGTACCTGGACATCGTGCGGCGGGTGAAGGAGCGCTTTGCGGTGCCGACCTTCGTGTATCAGGTCAGCGGCGAGTACGCCATGCTCAAGGCCGCCGCGCACAACGGCTGGCTCGACGAACGCGCCGTGGTGCTGGAAACCCTGATCGCGTTTCGCCGCGCCGGCGCCGACGGCATCCTGACCTACTTCGCGCTCGACGCCGCCCGTTATCTGCAGGGCTGACATGGACCGCTACGCGGTGTTCGGTCACCCGGTCCGGCACAGCCTGTCGCCGCAGATCCACACCGCCTTTGCCGCCCAGACCGGGCAGGCACTGACCTACCAGGCCATCGAGGCGCCGCTGGACGGCTTTGCCGCCACGCTGCGTGCCTTCATTGCGGATGGCGGGCGCGGCGGCAACGTCACCGTGCCGTTCAAAGAAGAGGCGTTTCGCCTCGCCGACCGCTGCGATGAGCTCGCCCGGCAGGCGCAGGCCGTCAACACCCTGCGCGTGGAGCCGGACGGCGGCTTGAGTGGCTTCAACACCGACGGCATCGGCCTGCTGCGCGATCTGACGCAAAACCTCGGCGTCGAGCTGCGCGACCGGCGCGTGCTGCTGCTCGGCGCCGGTGGCGCCGCCGCCGGCGTGATCGGCCCGCTGCTCGCCGCCGGGGTGGCGGAACTGGTGCTCGCCAATCGCACGGCCGCCCGCGCCGCGACGCTCGCCGCGCGTTTTGCAGGACAAGGACCGATCCGTACCGCGCCCCTCGAGGCGCCCGGTGAGGCGTTCGACCTGGTGCTGAACGCTACCGCCGCTGGTCTTGGCGGGCAGGCGCCCGCCGTGCCGGCGGCAGCGTTCGGCCCGCATACGCTGGCCTATGACCTCGTCTACGGCGCCGCCGCGGCGGCGTTTTTGGCCCTGGCGCGGGCCGCCGGTGCCCGCGCCTGCCACGACGGCCTCGGCATGCTGGTCGAGCAGGCCGCCGAGGCGTTCTGGCTGTGGCGGGGCGTGCGCCCCGCCACGGCACCGGTCATCGCCGCCCTGCGCGGCGCGGCCTGACGGCCCATCGCAAACCCCGGAACGGCTTCATTCCACGGCAACGCCGTTACGACCGTGATGATCGTTTTGGCGATCCATGTGTTCGCGCAGTTGGCGGGCCGCCGCATCGAACGCGTCGCGCAACGCCACGTACAAATCCTCGTTCGGCTCACGCTTGACCACCAGCTCGGCGCCGGGCACGGTCAGATCGATGTGCACGTTGTACAGCACGCCCTTGTGATGGTGCTTGTGTGGGCACTCGATCACCACCCGGCAGGCCATGATGCGGTCACTGAACTGATCGAGTTTTTCGGCCTTCTTGCGCACCGCCGTCTCGATGGCTTCGGTCAGTTCGATGTCGCGGGCGGTGATCTGTAGCGGCAAACGCATGAATGTCTCCTTGGAAGGTCTTCACCGGGGCGTCGGTGCCCGGCCGGGCAATCTACGCCGCGGTCGCGGCCCCGGCAATGCGCGGCCACGGCATTGACAGTCACTCACAATATAACGATAAGGGTTCTTTTCCCGCCCGCCTTGGCCATGATCAGCCGCAACCCACTGCCTGCCAGCTCGCTGCCCAAACGGCTCGCCGCGGCGCTGTCCGGCCCGCTGCCGGGCCGCGCCGGCCAGACGCGTATGGCGCCCACGCCTTATCGCGGCAGCATGGACGACCGCTGGGAGGCGATCCCGGCGCAGCACCGCGAGGCGGCGGTGCTGGTGTTGCTGTATCCCGATCAGGCCGGGCTCACGCAGCTGGCACTGATCCGCCGGCCCGATGACAGCGGCCCGCACAGCGGCCAGGTGGCGCTGCCCGGCGGTCGCCGCGAAGGCGACGAGACGCTGCTGCGCACGGCGCTGCGCGAAACCCACGAGGAACTCGGCGTCGATCCGGCGCCGCTGGCGCTGCTCGGCGCGCTGTCGCCGCTGTACGTGCGCGCCAGCAACCACCTGGTGTATCCGTTCGTCGCCGCGGCGGCGACGCGGCCGGATTTTCAGCCCTGCCCGCGCGAGGTGGCGGCACTCATCGAGGCGCCGCTGGCGCGCCTGCTCGATCCGCGCTTTCGCGGCTTCGAGGTGGTGCGCTTCGAGCAGTTCGGGCGCGTGCGGGTGCCGTACTTCGCCCTGCCCGGCACGCGCATCTGGGGCGCCACGGGCATGATCCTGGGCGAATTCGTCACCATACTGGAGCGGCTCGATGAAGCCTCATGAGGTCAGCAGCGCCTGCATCGGCGCCTGCGAGGTAGCCGCCGACGCCTGCTCGGGCTGCGGGCGGCAGCTCGACGACATCGCCGCCTGGCCGGCCGCCGACGACGGGCAGCGGCTCGGCATCCTGCTGCAGGCCGCTCGGCGCCTGGCCGACCGGGCGCCGCGCCCCTGGCCGCGCCGCGTGCGTGATGCGCTCGGCAACGAGTTGCTGCTCGATGCCCCGCCGCAGCGCATCGTCTCGCTGGTGCCCTCGCAGACCGAGCTGCTGTTCGATCTGGGCGCGGGCGAGCGGCTGGTGGGCGTCACCAAGTTCTGCGTGCATCCGCAAGAAGCGCGCAGCGGGCGCTGCCACATCGGTGGCACCAAGACCCCGGACATCGACCGCATCCGCGCACTCGAGCCGGATCTCGTGCTGGCCAACCGCGAGGAGAACCGCGCCCTGGACATCGCCACCATCGGCGCCTTCGCGCCGGTGTACGTCACCGACGTCAACAGCCTGCCGCAGGCGCTCGCCATGACGCGCGCGGTCGGCTTCGCGCTCGGCGCCGAGGCGCGTGCCGCGCGTATCGCCGCCGACATCGAAAGCGCGTTCGCCGACTTGCCACGCCTCGAGGGCCGGCGCTGCGCGTACCTGATCTGGCGCCAGCCATGGATGGCGGCCGGCGGCGGCACCTTCATCGACGACCTGCTGCAGCGCCTGGGGCTGCTCAACGTGTTCGGCGACCGGCCGCGCTACCCGCTGCTGACGGCCGCGGATCTCGCCGCCGCGGCGCCGGACCTGATTTTGCTGTCGTCCGAACCGTATCCGTTCAAGCCCGCGCATGGCGCGGAACTGTCGGCGGCGTTGCCGCAGGCGCGCATCGTGCCGGTGGACGGCGAAATGTTCTGCTGGCCGGGCAGCCGGCTGCTGGCGGCGGCCGGCTATTTTCGTGCTCTGCTGCCCAAGCTCGGCGGCGCGCCCGGAGTGGTCTGGTGAGCGGCACGTTCGACTATCTGGTGATTGGCGGCGGCAGCGGCGGCATCGCGTCCGCCCGCCGGGCGGCGCAGTACGGCGCGCGGGTGGCGGTGGTGGAAGCCGCCCGCCTGGGCGGTACCTGCGTCAACGTGGGCTGCGTGCCCAAAAAGGTGATGTGGAACGCCGCCGGCGTCGCCGAGACGCTGCATCACGCGGCCGATTACGGCTTCGAGCTGGGCGAGCTGCGCTTCGACTGGCAGCGGCTGGTGGCGGCGCGCAACGCCTACGTCGAACGCCTGAACGGCATCTATGCCCGCATGCTGGACGAGTCCGGCGTCACGCTGCTGCGCGGGCACGCGCGCTTCGCCGGTCCGGATGCCGTGACGGTGGGCGACGTTACCTACCGCGCCCGGCACATCCTGATCGCTGCCGGCGGCCGGCCGAGCATCCCGGACCTGCCGGGCGCCGAACTGGGCATCGACAGCGACGGCTTTTTCGCACTCACCGTGCAGCCACGCCGGGTGGCGGTGATCGGCGCGGGTTACATCGCGGTGGAGCTGGCCGGCGTGCTGCGGGCGCTCGGCAGTGACGTGACGCTCGCCATCCGCGGCCAGACGGTGCTGCGCGGCTTCGATGCGCTGGTGCAGGAGGCCGTCACCGGCCATCTGGAAGCCGCCGGCGTCGCGCTCGAACGCGGCTTCGTGCCGGCCGCGCTGGAACATCGCGACGACGGCACCGCCGTGCTCGCCGGCGACGGCCGCGCCGTGGGCGGCTTCGACTGCGTCATCTGGGCCGTCGGTCGCCGGCCGTGCAGTGACGGCCTCGCGCTGGACGCCGCCGGCGTCGCCACCGACCCCGACGGCTACATTCCGGTCGATGCCTTTCAGGACACCAACGTGCCGGGCATCCACGCCGTGGGCGACATCACCGGGCGCGTGCCACTGACGCCGGTGGCGATCGCCGCCGGGCGGCGGCTGGCCGACCGGCTGTTCGGCGGCCAGGCCGGGCGACGCCTCGATTACGACGACATCCCGTCGGTGGTGTTCGCGCACCCGCCGGTCGGCAGCGTCGGCCTCACCGAAGCGCAGGCGCGCGACCGACACGGCGAGGCGGTGCGCGTGTACAGCACGCGCTTCACGGACATGTACTACGCGCTCGGCAATCGCAAGCCGCAGACCGTCGCCAAGCTGGTGTGCGTGGGGCCGGACGAGCGCGTGGTCGGTATCCACGTGGTCGGCCGCGGGGCCGATGAGATGACGCAGGGCTTTGCCGTGGCGGTGAAGATGGGCGCGCGCAAGCGCGACCTCGACGACACCGTCGCCATCCACCCGACCGCCAGCGAAGAGCTGGTCCTGATGAGGTGACCATGAGTCTTCGCAGTTTCGGCGGCCACACGCCGCAACTCGGCGCGCGCGCCTTCGTGGACGAGGCGGCGGTGGTGATCGGCCAGGTGGAGCTCGCCGAAGATGTTTCGGTGTGGCCGTGCTCGGTGCTGCGCGGGGACGTGAACCGCATCCGCATCGGCGCGCGTACCAATATCCAGGATGGCTGCATCCTGCACGTGAACCAGCCGACGCCGGACAAGCCGGCCGGCGATCCGCTCAGCATCGGCGCCGACGTGACGGTCGGCCACCAGGTGATTTTGCACGGCTGCACCATCGAGGACCGCTGCCTGATCGGCATGGACTCGCTGGTGATGGATGGCGCGGTGCTGCACCACGGCGTGCTGCTGGCCGCGGGCTCTCTGGTGTCGCCCGGCAAGGAGCTGTACGGCGGCTGGCTTTGGGCCGGCCGCCCGGCCAAACCGGTGCGCGAGCTGCGGCCCGAGGAGATGGCGTTTTTCGTGCAGTCTGCCGCGCACTACGCCGAGCTCAAGGACGCCTACCGCCGCCCTTGACAGGCCGTTGAAAAATTTTTTTCAACGGCCTGTCAAGGGCAAGCCAGGGATGGCTTGCCCGCCAATCAAGCGCGTCAAGCGCTTGATTGGCGCAGGCTCGTTGCGGACATGTGCCGCGACGAGCCGAGTTGAAAAAGGGCAGGAAAGCCCTTTTTCAACGGCCTGCTGAGCCCGGCCCGGCGCGCTTTCAGGACGTCGGTGACTGTCCGGCGGCGGCCTGCTGCACCTGGCGCTCGCGCTCCTCGATGCTGACGTGGCGCACGTCCTTGCCCTGCACCAGGTAAATCACGTACTCGGCGATATTTTTGGAATGATCGCCGATGCGCTCCAGCGCCCGCGCCGCCCATACCAGGTTCAGCGCCCAGGTGATGGTGCGCGGGTCCTCCATCATGTAGGTGACCAGCTGGCGCAGGATCGCCTCGTATTCCTGATCGACCGCCAGGTCCTCGCGCTCGACTTCCAGCGCCGCGGTCACGTCCATGCGGGCGAAGGCATCGAGTGACTTGTTGAGCAGCCGGCGCGCCAGCTCGCCCATGTTGCGCAGCGGCGGGCGGGAGCGGCCGGGTTCGAGATTGGCCAGCTCGAGCACCGTGCGCGCCACGCGCTCGGCCTGGTCGCCGATACGCTCCAGGTCCGTCACGGTCTTGATGACGGCGAAGATCAGGCGCAGATCACCCGCCGCCGGCTGGCGGCGCGCCAGGATGCGGCTGCATTCCTCGTCCAGGTTCAGCTCGAGCGCGTTGACCTGCAGGTCGCCGCCGACCACCGTCGCCGCCAGCTGGGTGTTGCCCTCCTCGAGGGCCGTGATGGCGTCCGCGATCTGCCGCTCCACCACGCCGCCCATGTGCAGCACGTGGCTGCGCAGGTTTTCTAGGTCCTGGTTGTACTGCTGCGAGATGTGGTGAGCGATGTCGTCCTTGCCCAATGTCATACCAGTACCCCCGCGTTCAGCCGTAACGGCCGGTGATGTAGTCCTCGGTCCGCTTGGACTTGGGATTGGTGAAGATGACGTTGGTGTCGCCAAACTCCACCAGTTCGCCCAAATACATGAAGGCCGTGTAATCCGACACGCGGGCCGCCTGCTGCATGTTATGCGTGACGATGAGGATGGTCACCTTGTCCTTCAGGCGGTGGATCAGCTCCTCGATGTTGGCGGTGGCGATCGGGTCCAGCGCCGAGGTCGGCTCGTCGAACAGCATCAATTCCGGCTCGGTCGCCAGCGCACGGGCGATACACAGACGCTGCTGCTGACCGCCCGACAGGTTGAAGGCCATGTCGTCCAGGCGGTCGCTCACCTCGTCCCACAGCGACGCGTCGCGCAGCGCCGCTTCGACCTTCTCGGCGATGGCACGCCGGCTGCGTTCACCACGCACCCGCAGGCCGTAGGCGACGTTCTCGAAAATCGACTTCGGGAACGGATTGGGCTTCTGGAACACCATGCCGATGCGCATGCGCACCTCGATCGGGTCCACCGAGCGGTCGAGAATGTTCACCCCGTCCGGGTGGAATACGATCTCGCCCTCGTAACGGCTGCCGTCGTACAGGTCGTGCATGCGGTTGAAGCAGCGCAGGAAGGTCGATTTGCCGCAACCGGACGGGCCGATCAGGGCAGTCACCTGTCGATCCGCCACCGGCAGCGTGACGCCCTTGAGAGCCTGCACGTCGCCGTAAAAAAAATTGAGATTGCGTGCCTCGGCCTTCAGCGGCGGCATGACGACGCCCGCCTGCACACCGACCGCGCCGGACGACATATCCATGACCGTCTCCATTACCACTTGATCCGTTTCCGATAGCGCAGGCGCAGCCAGATGGCCGCCCCGTTCATCAGCAGCGTCATCACCACCAGCACCACGCCCGCGGCGGCGGCGTTTTCCTGGAACACCGCCTGCGGGCGGGACATCCAGTTGAACATCTGGATCGGCATCACCGTGAACGGCGAGCGCAGCCACTCGAACGAAATGAACGGGAACTCGCTGCCGACCGGTGCCGGCGGCAGGAAAGCGATGAAGGTGAGCGCGCCGATGGTGATGACCGGCGCCGTCTCGCCGATGGCGCGGGCGAGACCGATGATCACGCCGGTCAGGATGCCGCCGGTCGAGTACGGCACCACGTGGTCGCGCACCGTCTGCCAACGCGTGGCGCCGAGCGCGTAGGCGCCCTCGCGGATGGCGCCCGGAATGGCGCGGATCGCCTCGCGCGTGGCGACGATGATCACCGGCAGGATCAGCAGCGCCAGCGTGAGGCCGGCCGACAGGATGCTCTGGCCGAAGCCCATGCCGTACACGAAAAGGCTGAGGGCGAGTAGCCCGTAAATGATGGAGGGCACGCCGGCCAGATTGGTGACATTGACCTCGATGATCTCGGTCAGCCAGTTCTTTTTGGCGTATTCCTCCAGATACACGCCGGCCGCAATGCCGAGCGGAATCGCCGCCACCGCCGTCACCAGCATGACCAGCGTCGAGCCGACCAGCGCGCTCAGGATGCCGGCACGCTCGGCCCGCCGCGAGGGGAAATGAGTGAAGAAATCCCAGTTCAGGCGCCCGGCGCCGTCCTGGATCAGGCCGGCCAGCAGCAGCGCCAGCGTCAGCACCCCGACCAACAGGCACAGCAAACCGACGATGACGAACACCTTGTCCCAATATTTGGCGTGCGCCACCAGGCGACGCACGGCCTGCGGGTCGTGAACCATCAGTAGGCCTCCCGGAAGCGCTTGCGTACTAGGTGACCCAGCACGTTGAACACCAGCGTCAGCAGCACCAGCACCAGGCCCACGGCGAAAATGCTCTGATATTCGAGGCTGCCGTGCGGCAGGTCGCCGAGTGCCACCTGCACGATGAAGGCGGTTATGGTGGCGCCCGACTCGCGCGGGTCGAAGGTGAAGTTCGGCTGCTGGCCGGCCGCCACGGCCACCACCATGGTCTCGCCGACGGCGCGCGAGATGCCCAGAATGTAGGCGGCGACGATGCCCGAGGTGGCGGCCGGCGCCACCACCTTGAGCGCCGTCTGCAGGCGCGTGGCTCCCATCGCATAGGAGCCCTCGCGCATGTGCATGGGCACCGCGCGCATGGCGTCCTCGGCCACCGAGCTCACGTAGGGGATGATCATGATGCCCATCACCAGCCCTGGCCCCAGCATGTTGAAGCCGGGCAGGTCCGGCATGAACCACTGCAGCGCCGGCGTCACCATCACCAGCGCGAAATAGCCGAACACCACGGTCGGGATGCCGGCCAGTAGCTCCAGCGTCGGCTTGACGATCTCGCGCGTGCGGTAACCGGCGAACTCGGACAGGTAGATCGCCGTAACCGTCCCCACCGGCACGGCCACCAACAGCGCCACTGCGGTGGTGGTCACGGTCCCGGCCAGCAGCGGCAGCACGCCGAAGTGCTTGTCGGAGAACATGATCGTCCACTGCGTGTCGGTCAGAAAGTCGATCACCGACACGTGCTCGAAAAACGCCGCCGACTCGTAGACCAGGATGGCGACGATGGCCACCGTCACCGCCACGGCGGAGAAGGCGGCCAGAAACAGCACGCCTTCGATGAGGCGTTCGCCCCAGTGGCGCAGCATGCGGTGCGCGAAACGCGTGCCGGGCAGCGCCACGCAGGGCGCGGACAGAACCTGTTCGGAAGAAGTGGACATGGCGTTGAACCCTGGCGACAGGGGCGGGAACTTTACCCGATGGCGATGGCGCGGCGGGCGCGCTCGTCGAGCGGCCCCTGCAAAGACGGCAGGACGCGTCCCCGTCACGCGGGGCCGCGTCCTGCCGACATCACGCGATCAGAGCTTGCCTTCGCGAGCCAGCAGCGCTTCCACGCTCAAACCCACTTCCGGCGTACCGCCGAAGCGTGTACCCAGCTTGCCGGCGTTCAGGTGATCGAGCGCCAGCTTGTAGGCGCTCTCGGGCAGGTCGATGTAACCCACTTCCTTGGCCAGGCTGGCACCTTCTTTGAGGTAGAACTCGACGAACTGGCGCACCGCCGGACGCTGCAGCGACTTTTCCTTCACGTAGATGAAGATCGGCCGCGACAGCGGCACGTAGGTGCCGTTTTTGGCCGCTTCCACCGACGGCATCACCGCCGGCGCACTGGCGTTGGCCTTGATCGGCACGGCCTTGAGCTTGTCCTTGTTTTCCTCATAGTAGGCCAGGCCAAAGTAGCCGAGCGCGCCCTTGTCGCGCGACACGAACTGCACGATCACGTTGTCGTCCTCGGACGCCTGGTAGTCGCCGCGCGAGGACTTGGACTTGCCGACCACCGCCTCGGTGAAATAGTCGAAGGTGCCGGAATCGGCGCCCGGGCCGGCCAACCGCAGCGGCATGTCCGGGAACGAATCGCGAATCTGCTTCCAGCTGGTGATCTTGCCCTGCGCCGCCGGCTCCCACATTTTCTTGAGCTCGTCGATGGTCAGGTAGTCGACGAAGTCGTTGTTCTTGTTGACCACCACGGTGAGCGCGTCATACGCCACCGGCAGTTCGTAGTACTTCACGCCGGATTGCGAACAATTGACCATCTCGTCGCGCAGGATCGGCCGCGAGGCATCCGAGATGTCGGTCTCGCCACGGCAAAAGCGCTTGAAGCCGCCGCCGGTGCCGGAGATGCCGACCGTGATCTGGATGGCGCCGCCGGATTTGGCCTGGAATTCCTCGGCCACCGCCTCGGTGATCGGGTAGACGGTGCTGGAACCGTCGATCTCGATCAGCTCGGCGGCCTGGGCGCTGGCCAGCAGACCGGCACCGAACACGCCAGCCAGGCCGACCGCCCGCGCGGCCGCCTTCAGGGAATCGGGAACGTACTTCATGGTGAACACTCCTTGAGCTTGGGTGACAGG
>NZ_JAQVGQ010000055.1:0-3978 GCF_028696615.1 Immundisolibacter sp.
CGGGCAGGCCGGACCGACCTCGGCAAAATCGCCGATCGCGTAGCGAATGAGCGGCATGGCGAAGTTGTGCAGCGTGCTCAGCACCACCTCGCCGCTGGCGCCCGGCGGACACGGTTCGCCGTGCGCATCCAGCACCTCGACCAGCAGGTTCTCGGCCTGCACGTGGTAGTGCTCCGGCGCCTGCGGGCATTGCAGGGCGATGTAGCCGGCCTCCTCGCAGCTGTAGACATCCGCCAGCGGCAGGCCCCAGACCTCATTGCACAGGGCACGCAAGTCGGCCGGCAGCTGCTCGCCAAAGCTGCCGAGACCGCGCAGGCGTTCGGGTCTCACGCCGCGGGCGCGGGCTTCCAGCAGCAGGCCGCGCAGGTTCGATGGGTGCGTCAGCAGGTAGTCGGGATCGTTGGCGAGCAGCCAGTCGAGCTGCCGGTCGATGGGCGTGTGGATGGGCAGCGTGAGTGCAGGTCCAGTCTCGAACACCGCCTCGACGGCGCGCCCCCAGCCCGACAGGCGGGCGTCGTCCACCCGGGTGCGGATGGCCGCAAACGTGCCGCGAACATCGCGCCGCTGCCACAGGTGCTCACGCAGGTTGAGCGCACCGAAAAAGAAATGACTGAGCTCGGTTTCGAGTCCACGCAGCGGCCGGCCGGTGGAACCCGAGGTGTGATATTCGATCACCCGCCCATGGTCGGCCGGCACGGCGCGGCTGTGCAGCGCCTCGCCCTGCGCCTGCACGTCGGCCCGGCGCAGCAGCGGCACCTGCTGCCAGTGCGCGGCCAGTGCCTCGGGAGTGTCCAGCGGCAGGCCGGCCAGACGCTGCGCATAGCCCGGCACGGTGGCGCGCGCGTGGCGCAGCAGCACGGCGAGCTGCCGGAACGCCGTGACCTGCAGGCGCGGCGCCGGCCACCACTCGCTTTGCGCCAGCTGGTAGTGCATCGCCAGCAGGCTGGCGCCGACACTGTCCGGCAGCGCCGGCCAGGCAAGCCCGCTGACGGCCGAGCGCGGCTCAGTCACGCCGCCAGGCGACCACGCCGTCGACGTCCTCGGTCAGCGCCTCGATGTCGATGTGGTAGGCGAGCCCGGCGCGCTCGGCAGCCGGTCCGGCCAGAAAGCCTTCGAGGTACGCCGCACAGCCGGCGAAACACAGCGCCCCCGTCACCGCAAGGCGGCTGTCCGGGGCGGTCTCGAAGCGGCCGCCCACGATGCGCAGATTCTCGGCGGTCAGCTCGTAGCGCCCGCTGGGTACGGTGATGGCCAGCGTGATCCTGGCGCGCCCGGCGCCGAAATCGGCCTCGAGCGCGCCGTTTTCGAGAAAGGTGGTGGCCGCCATGCCGCCCTCGCCAGCCGTGGGCGTCACCTGCCCGCCCAGCACCGAATAGCGCGCCGCGCCCGTGGGTGTTTCCTGCGCCGGCACGCCGGCCACGTAATAGAGGGCATTGCGCGCGCCCTCGCCGCCGGTGATGTCGACATTGGCGTGGCGGCCGTCACCGCCGGTGCGGCCGCTGCCCCAGCGTCCCCAGGCGACCAGGCCGTCATTGCCGGCGTGCCCGACCGGCAGGTCCCAGGTGACTGTGCCGCGGTCGTCGGTGAAGCCGCGCAGCCGGCCGGCGGCGTCGAAACCCGCCGCCTGCGGCGGGTAGCGATGCACCGGCGGCCCGTCGTCCGGCAGCAGGAAATCGTGCGCGATGGCCACCTGCCACACCGGCGCGACCGGCGTTTGCGCCTCGCTCGCCGCCACCGCCGAGCCAGCGATCAGCAGCATGCCGGTGACGGGTAGGCGGCTTGTGTCGCCTTTCATGGCATGTCACCGGGTCCGAACCGCAGGCGCGCCGCCACGCGCAGGCCGAGCGCCAGCAGCGCCGTCAGCGCCGACCACAGCGTGATCGGCGGCAGCCCACCCGGCCACTGCGCCGGCACAAACCAGCCCGCCACGGCATACGACAGATGCAGCACCACCAGCACCAGCGCCAGCCGGCCGATCGCCTGCAGCCTGCCCCAGTAGCGCGCCGACATGGCCGCGCGCACGCCGGGCAGCGAGGCGACCAGTGGCGCCAGCAGCACCAGCCAGGTGAGTGCCCCGCACAGCATGGCGAATTCGGCGATCGGCGTGAACTCGAACGCCTGACGAAAAAACGCTCGTTGGTAGGCGTAATTGAGGGTGGCCAGCGACAGCAGGATATGCACCGTCGCCAGCACGAAGCCGATCAGCCCCCAGTAGCGGCGCCGCCACAGGTGCATGCCGAACCGAGCCGGCCACAGCCGCGCCGCCGGGCCGAGACTCAGTGCCAGCGCCAGCAGCGTCAGCGCCGTCCAGGACACCGCCTTGTTGAACACGTAAATCGGGATGTGCCCGACCGGCCAGGGACCGAACACCACGTAGCGCACCGTGGCGTAGACGGCCGTCACCAGCAGCAACGCGGCGGGCAACGGCAGGCAGGTGCGCAGGACGGCCCGGTCACGGGCTTCGCGCTGCGCTTCGTCCGATGGGCTTGACCGGAAACCAGGCTCCACAGCGAGCCACTCCTGCGAACACCGACCTCGCGAAAGGGTAGTCTAGGGAACTGCCGAAAAATTCCCTCCCTGGAATTTTTCAGCACTTCACTAGAACTGGCGTACCGCTGAAAATGCCACACTTGGCTTGTTTACGGGCAAACGTCATTCAGCAACCTGTCAGTCTCGCTGCGGGGCAGGCCGCGCCCGCACATGGTAGCCATGGAGAAAAGCCGATGTTCATCGAATTCAGTGGCCTGCTCGGCCTGCTGCTGTTGATCGCCGACGTGTGGGCCATTGTCAGCATCGCGCAAAGCCCGGCCGGCACCGGCGCCAAGGTGGGCTGGATCGTGCTCATCCTTTTGCTGCCGGTGCTGGGCCTGCTGATCTGGCTGCTGGCGGGGCCGCGCGGCTGACAGGCCATCGAAAAACTTTTCTCAATGACCAGCCAAGGACTGCAACCAGGGCTGGCGCCATTGCTCATGCCGGGGAATCCCGCCGGCGACAGCGGCGCCTTTCTGCCGCCATGAAACCATTGGAGCCCCGCTCATGACCGCCGAATGCCCGCGCTGCGCCGTCCCGCTGACCGCCACCGAACTGCAGCGGGTGCCGGCACAGCGCTGCCCGCGCTGCGGCGGCTGGTGGCTGCAGGCCGATGCGCTGCGCGCCGCCCGCGACGCGGCCGATCCGGACCTGGCGGTGCTCGAGGTCGAGCTGTGGTCCGACCCCGAGCAGTTCCGCCACGCCCCGCGCAGCGGCCGCTGTCCGACCGGCGACGGCACGCTGCACGCGCTCGAGTACGGCCCGACCGGCGTCACCGTCGACTACTGCGACACCTGTTTCGGCGTTTGGCTGGACGCGAGCGAGTTCGAGCGCATCGTCGAGGCGCTCGAGCACGAAATCGACCGCCGCCCGGCCAACGAGTACCTGCGCGCGGCGCTGCACGAGGCGCGCGAACTGCTGACCGGTCCGCAGACGCTGCCCGAGCACTGGCGGGCGCTGCGCGGCGTGCTGAAGCTGCTCGAGTACCGGGTGCTGGCCGAGCACCCGGCGCTGCACCGGCGCCTGCTGGCGCTGCAGGCGACCAACCCGTTTCGTTGAACCTGCGCCGACGGATGGCCGTTATAGAATGCTCGGCCGTCATCGCAGCCCCTGCAACACGTTACCCATGCGCCAGCCCCTCGTCGCGCTCGCCCTGTCGCTGTGCCTGTGCGCCGGACCGGCGGCGGCGCGTGGCGTCCACGGCTGGGTCGAGTTCGTGCAACTGCACCTCGATGACCAGCCGCTCACGCTCAAGGCCAAGCTCGACACCGGCGCCAAGAGCTCCTCGCTGGACGCCACCGACATCACGCCGTTCGAGCGCGACGGCGAGCCCTGGGTACGTTTTCGGATCAACCGCTCGGGCCTGCAGCAGGCGCCTGTGATCGAGCAACCGGTGGTGCGCTACGTGGCCATCAAGCGCCACAGCGGCCCCAACGATCGCCGGCCGGT
>NZ_JAQVGQ010000055.1:4078-13063 GCF_028696615.1 Immundisolibacter sp.
CTGATCCTGTGCCTGTCGCTGGTGGCCGCCGGCGGCGGTCTGTTCCTGTACAAATGGCTCGAACTCGGCGTGCCGATCCGCGCCGAGAACGCCATCGGCGCCTGGACCGTCGAGGCGCGCATCCGTTTCACCGCCCGGTCCGGCACACCGATCAAGGTGCGCCTGGCGGTGCCATTGCGCCCGCCGGGCTTCGGCCTGCTCGACGAGACCTTCGTGTCCAGCGGCTACGGCCTGTCCACCACCGTCAAGGATGGCGACCGCGAGGCGCTGTGGACGATCCGGCGCGCCCGCGGCGAACAGGAGCTGTATTACCAGGCGGTGGTCTACCCGGCCCCGGAGCGAGCGGCGGGTGAATCGCGCCCGCCGCCGGTGCAACCACCGCAGTTCACCGATGCCCAGGCGGCGGTAGTGCAGGCGCTGGTGGCGCAGATTCGCGCCCACTCGGCCGACATCGCCACCTTCGCCGCGCAAACCCTGCTGCACCTTGGCGCGCAGGGCAGCAGCGACATCAACCTGCTGCTCGGCGGTGACAATTCGCCGCAGCGCCGCGCCGAAGTCGCCGCCGCCATGCTGGCCACCGCCAACATCCCGGCCCGGCCGGTCTACGGCATCCAGCTGCAGAAAGAAGGCCGCCACCTGCCACTGCTGACGCGCCTGGAGGTCCACGACGGCGAGCGCTGGCTGTCGTTTGATCCCGGCAGCGGCGTGCCTGGCCAACCGACCGACTTTCTGGTCTGGTCGCGCGGCGAGCCGCCGCTGCGCGACGCCGACGGCGTGCGCAACCTGCGGCTCGAGTTCTCGGCCACCGAGAACACCTACGAGGCGCTCGCCGCGGCCCGTCAGCGCGCCGCCGAGCGCGGCTCGCTGGCGCTGCAGTTCTCGCTGCTGAGCCTGCCGGTGCAGATGCAGATGGTGTACCGGGTGGTGCTGACCATGCCGCTGGGCGCGCTGCTCATCGTGCTGCTGCGTAACGTGGTCGGCATCAAGGCGTTCGGCACCTTCGCGCCGATTCTGATCGCGCTCGCCTTTCGCGAAACCAAGCTGCTGAACGGCATCCTGCTGTTCACCGGCATCGTGGCGCTGGGACTGCTGGCGCGGTTCTACCTGGAGCGGCTGAAATTGCTGCTGGTGCCGCGCCTGGCCTCGGTGCTGACGGTGGTGGTGCTGATGATGGCCGGCCTGAGCGTGATCACCTACCAGCTCGGCATCGGCGCCGGGCTGTCGGTGGCGCTGTTCCCGATGGTGATCCTCACCATGACCATCGAGCGCATGTCGATCGGCTGGGAAGAGGCCGGCCCGCGCGAGGCGCTGCAGCAGGCAGCCGGCAGTCTGCTGGCGGCCGCGTTGGCATATCTGGTGATGACCAACCGACAGGTGCAGCACCTGCTGTTCATGTTCCCGGAACTGCTGCTCGTCGTGCTGGCCATCACGCTGGCGCTCGGCCGCTACACCGGCTATCGGCTGACCGAGCTTCGGCGCTTTCGGGCGCTGGCCGGATGATGCTCTTCCCCTGGCAGCGGGCGCGGGCGCTGCGCGCCGCCGGCGTGCTCGGCATGAACCAGCGCAACGGCGATTTCATCGCCCGCGTCAACCCGCGCCGGCTGTACCCGCTGGTGGACGACAAGGTGCGCACCAAGGCGCTCGCCCAGGCGGCCGGCATCCGCGTGCCGCAGCTGTACGGTGTGCTGCGCATCCAGCACGAGGTGGCGCAGCTACCTGACCTGCTCGACGGGCGCGAGGATTTCGTGGTCAAGCCGGTCAACGGCAGCGGCGGCAACGGCGTGCTGGTCATCGTCGGCAAGCGCCGGGACCGCTACCGCAAGGCGAGCGGCGCGCTGCTCACCGAGGACGAACTCGAACACCACGTCTCGAACACGCTGTCCGGCCTGTACAGCCTGGGCGGCCAGCCGGACGCGGCGATGATCGAGTACCGCGTCAAGATCGATTCGGTGTTCGAGCCGATCTCCTACCAGGGCGTGCCGGACCTGCGCACCGTCGTTTACCGCGGCTACCCGGTACTGGCCATGGTGCGCCTGCCGACGGCGCTGTCCGACGGCAAGGCCAACCTGCACCAGGGCGCCATCGGCGCCGGCATCGACATTGCCAGCGGCATCACCGGCCGCGGCGTGTGGCGCAACGAGATCGTCGACGAGCACATCGACACCGGCAACCCCATCGCCGGCGTGCAGGTGCCGCAGTGGGACACGCTGCTGGAACTGGCCGCGCGCTGCTACGACATCAGCGGCCTGGGATATCTGGGAGTCGATTTCGTGCTCGACCGCGACTTCGGGCCGATGATGCTGGAAATGAACGCCCGCCCGGGCCTGAACATCCAGATCGCCAACCAGACCGGACTGCTGCCGCGCCTGGCCGCGGTCGACGCGCACGCCCGCGACGGCGCCGACGTGGCCGAGCGCGTGGCCTTCGCCAAAGAGCGCTTCGGCAGGCACTGACGCCGCGGCGCCCTACCAGCGCGCCTTCACGCCACGGGTGTCGAGGTGCACGAAGGCGCCGTGGGCGGCGTTCGGTGGATACGCCGACAGGCCGCCGGTGAAGCGCTGCCAGGCCGGCTCGCGCTGGGCGGCGTCGACGATGCCGAACAGCAGCCGGGCGTCGCCGATGTCGTGCCGGCCATCGCCGTTCAGATCATCCATGCGCCCGTCGCCGTCCTCGTCGATGAAGATGTCCGCCGCATCACCGAACTGGTGGCGGCTGAAACGGGTGTCGCCGAGCTGACGGTTGTAGTGTGGCGTGCGGTAACCGCTCATCACGGTCAGACCACCGGCGGCGATGCCGGCGCGGGCGAAGCGCTGCAGCGCCGCCTCGAGCGCCAGCGGCAGCCGCTCGCGCAGCACCACGTAGCGCGGCCCGCGCGCCGCCTGCTTGCACACGAACTGGCCGAGCGTCAGGTGTGGCGTCAGCGGCAAGGCGGCGCTGCGCGCGTCGACCTCGATGAATCCCTCGGGCGGCCGGTACAGCGCCTGGCCGGCCGGGTGCTGCGGGTAGTCGCCGATCAGGTAGCCGTTCAGGGCACCGCCGCGCAGCGCCGTGCGCGGGGTGGTGATCAGGGCCGTGAAGCGCATGCGCGCCCCGTCGCTGCGGGCGACCTCGAGCGTATAGCTGCCTGGCTTGCCGGGTGCCGTCCAGCGCCACCGCGCCGCGCCCAGCGGCTGCACCACACCGGCGCCGGCATCGAGGGTGAACACGCCGCGCCCGGCATCCTCGACCTGCAGCGTCACCGCCTGCCCGGCCGCCGCCACCAGCGGATTGACCGCCAGCGCCGAGCGCTCCTCGCCCCAGCGCACGCTGAAACCGGCGCCGCCGATTTCGCCCGACGGCGGCGCCAGCATGGCCACCTGCAGCGGGGCAGCGCGCACCGGCAGCGCGCCGATCAGGCCGAGCACGCCGGCGCACACCACGCCCGCCAGGCGCCGGCCGAACAGGAGCCAATCCATCGTTCTCACTCTCCCTGCAGGGGCGCCGCCAGCGCGGCCGCCAGCGGCGCGTCGCGGTCGTAGATGTCGCGCCGGAACTGCACCGTCCCGTCGCTGTCGACCCAGGCGGTCCAATACAGCAAGTAGACCGGCACCGGCTGGCGCAAGTTCACGGTGCGCGTCTGGCCGCTGTCGATGGCCGCCCGTAGCGCCTGCGGCGACCATTGCGGATCGTCCGCCAGCAACCAGTCGGCCAGCGCCAGCGGGTCCTCCACGCGGATGCAGCCGGAGCTGAAAACGCGCTCGGCATGCGCGAACAGCTCGCGCGCCGGCGTGTCGTGCAGGTACACGTCATAGGCATTCGGGAACATGAACTTGATCCGCCCGAGCGCGTTCCAGGGGCCCGGGTCCTGGCGCAGGCGAAACGGCAGTGGGGTTTTCACGTGCCACCAGTCGATGCGCGCCGGGTCGATCTCGCGCGCCTGCTCGCCCCAGCCCTGCAGCACGCGTATGTGCTCGCGGGCGAGGTAGCCCGGATCGCGGCGGATCAGCGGCAGCTTGTCCTGCACGGCGAGCTTCGGCGGCACCTCCCAGTAGGGGTTCAGCACCAGGTAGCGGATGCGGTCGGCGAATTCCGGCGTCGGCCGGTACGGCCGCCCCACGATCACGCGCATGCGCAGCGCCACCTCGGCGCCGTCGATGGCCTCGAGCGTGAACGCCGCCACGTTGACGCGCACCTGCCGCCGGCCCGGCGCCTCGCCCAGCCAGCGGCGCCGCTCGAGATTGGCCACGATCTGGCCGACCCGCGCCGTGGCCGGCGTGTCGAGCGCAAGACGGGTCTGGCGGCCGACCAGACCGTCGACGTCGAGGCCGTGGCGGGCCTGAAAGCGCCGCACCGCCGCCTCGAGCGGCGCGTCGAACAGGCCCGTCGCGGCGCCGACCGGCCCGTCCATGCCCTCGCGCGCCAGGCGCGTGCGCAGCAGCTCGACCGCCGCGTCGGCGTCACCGGGATGCAGTGTCGGACCGTCCCCCATCATCGGCCAGCCGCCGCTGTCGGCAATGTTTCGATAATGGACCAGTGCGCCTTGCAGGCGCGAGTAGCCGGCCAGCGGCGACACCAGACCGTCCAGAAACGCCGCCGCCGAGGCCGCGCCGGCCAGGCGCGCCGGCAGGTCGGCATCCACCGCCAGCAGCTGCCGGCGCGGCGTGAGCGTGCCCGGTTCCATGCGCCCGCTGCGCAGGTGCGAGCCCAGCAGCAGCAGGCCGTCGCTGATCAGCAGCTCGAGCGCCGCCTGCCCGTCAGGGGTGGCATCGGCGCGGTGCGCCTCGATGGCGCTGCGGTGGTAGTTGGCGGTACTGAGACCATGCGCGGCGGCGCCGGCCAGCGCCGCCCGGGCCTCGTCGACGCGCCCGCCGATCCACAGCGGCCGGTAGGCACGCGGCGCGTACAGCGCACGCAGCAACTGCGGCGCATGCAGCGACGCGTCGGCCGCCGCCAAATGCGCCTGCAGCGCGTCGGCCACCGGCTCGGCGGCCGACGCGGCGCAGCTGAGCACCGCCAGCAGACCGGCGCACAGCCAGCCGACCGGCGACCGACGGCGCGCCGTTGCGGCCGCTAGCGGTGCCGGCATTCCCTCAGTGTTGGTGGCCGCCGGCGCCGTGCACGTGGCCGTGGGCCAGCTCTTCGGCGGTGGCGGCGCGCACGTCCAGCACCTCGACTGTGAAATGCAGCGTCTGGCCGGCCAGCGGGTGGTTGGCGTCGACGGTGATGCCGTCCTCGTCCACGTCGGCCACGCGCACGATGATCTGGCCGCCGTGCTCGTCGCTGGCATGGAACTGCATGCCGGGCGTGATGTCGATGCCGGCTGGGAAGCGGTCGCGCGGCACCACCTGCACGCGCGCCGGGCTGTGTTCGCCGTAGGCGTCGGCCGGGGCGAGGCTGACCTCGATCTGATCGCCCGCGACGTGCCCGCCAAGCTCGCGCTCCAGACCGGCGATCACCGAGCGGCGGCCGTGCAGGTAGGCGAACGGCTCGGCCGCGGTGGCGCTGTCGAGCACCTCGCCGGCATCGTCACGCAGGGTATAGGCAAGGGTCACGACGCAGTTGTCGGCAATGATCACGGTACGGCTCCAGGCGAGAGAACGGGGCCGACAGTCTAGCAGCCGCCTGCCATCCGCCCGCCGCCCTACAATCACCGGCATGGACAACGCAAGCTTCGTGGCCCGCGATCTGGCCGTGCTGTGGCACCCGTGCACGCAGATGCAGGACCACGAATGGCTGCCGCTGGTGCCGATCCGCCGCGGCGCCGGCGTGTGGCTGGAGGACTTCGACGGCCGCCGCTATCTGGACGCCATCAGCTCCTGGTGGGTGAACCTGTTCGGCCACGCCAACGCGCGCATCTCGGCCGCCGTGGCGGCGCAGGCGGCGCGGCTCGAGCACGTCATCTTCGGCGGCTTTTCGCACGAACCCGCGCTGCTGCTGGCCGAGCGGCTGGTGGCGCTCACGCCGCCCACGCTCAGGCGCTGTTTTCTGGCCGACAACGGTTCGAGCGCGGTCGAGGTGGCCATCAAGATGAGCTACCACTACTGGCGAAACGTGGGTGTCGCGGGCAAGTCGCGGCTGATCAATCTTTCCGGTGCCTACCACGGCGAGACCTTGGGCGCGCTCGGCGCAGGCGACGTGGGTCTTTATCGCGACCCCTACGCCGAGCTGCTGCGCGCGCCGATCACCGCGCCCTCGCCGGATGCCTACGACCGCCAGCCCGGCGAGAGCGCCGCCGACGTCGCCGCGCGCCGCCTGGCCGACATGCAGGCGCTGCTGGAGCGCCACGCGCACGAGGTGTGCGCCGTCATCGTGGAGCCGCTGGTGCAATGCGCCGGCGGCATGCGCATGCACCACCCGAGTTACCTCACCGGCCTGCGCGCGCTGTGCGATCGCTACCAAGTCCATTTGATCGCCGACGAGATCGCGGTCGGCTTCGGGCGCACCGGCACGCTGTTCGCCTGCGAGCAAGCCGGCATCGCGCCGGATTTTCTGTGCCTGTCGAAGGGCCTGACCGGCGGTTACCTGCCGCTCGCCGCGGTGCTGACGACCGACGCCGTGTACGACGCCTTCTACGGCGACTACGCCAGCCAGCGGGCGTTCTTGCACTCGCACAGCTACAGCGGCAACCCGCTCGGCTGCGCGGCGGCGCTGGCCACGCTCGGCATCTTTGCGGACGAACCGGTGCTCCTGCGCAACCGCGCGCTGGCCGCCGCCATGGCGCGCGAGACGGCGCCGCTGGCCGACCACCCGCACGTGGCCGAAGTGCGCCAGACCGGCATGATCCTCGCCATCGAGCTTACGCAGGACAAGACCACGCGCGCGCCGTATCCGTGGCAGCAGCGGCGCGGGCTGCGCGTCTACCAGCACGCGCTGGCCGAAGGCGTGCTGCTGCGCCCGCTCGGCAACGTCGTCTACTTCATGCCGCCGTACGTCATCGACGAGGACGAAATCGCGCTGCTGGCGCGCGTGGCCGCCGCCGGCATCGACGCGGCTACGGCCTGACCGCAGCCCGCAACCGCCGCCCACCCGTCCGGTCAAACCCGCCATCCACCCCGGCCCGAGGAGCCCGCCATGCCCAGTGCCCCGCTCGCCACCGCCTGGTCGCGCGTCGCCGCCGAACGCGCGCGCCTGGCCGACTGCCGCATCGTCGACCTGCTGGCTGCCGACCCGCAGCGCGTGGCGCGCTACAGCTTCGATGTGGCCGGCCTGCACGCCGACCTGTCCAAACACCGGCTGGACGAACCCGCCCGCGCAGCGCTGCTGGCGCTGGCCGATGCGGCCGAGCTGCCACGCTGGCGCAGCGCACTGTTCGCCGGCGAGGCCATCAACAACAGCGAAGGCCGGCCGGCGCTGCACACGGCGCTGCGCGACCCGGACCCGGCGCCGATCGTCGTGAACGGCCAGGACGTCAAGCCCACCGTCGCCGCCATGCACCGGCAGATCGCCGACATTGCCGAGGCGGTGCGCGCCGGCAGCCGCACCGGCGCCACCGGCCAGCGCTTCACGCGCGTGGTGAACCTCGGCATCGGCGGCTCGTACTGGGGGCCGGCGCTGGTGCTCGAAGCCCTGCACGGCTGCGCCACACCGGACATCGAGGTCGATTTCATCTCCAGCGTCGACCCCACGCCGCTGCAGCGGCTGCTGGCGCGGTGCGACCCGGCGCGCACGTTGTTTCTGGTGTCATCCAAGAGCTTCGGCACCACCGAGACGCTCTACAACTACCAGGCGGCGCGGACCTTCATGCAAGCGCAGCTCGGCGACGGCGCCGACCGGCACTTCATCGCCATCACCGCCAACCCGGACAAGGCGCGCGGACTCGGCTTTGCCGACGATGCCATCGTCACCTTCCCCGACTGGGTGGGCGGGCGTTACTCGGTGTGGTCGGCCATCGGCCTGCCGGCGGCGATCGGCATCGGCGCGGCGCGGTTTCGGGAACTGCTGGACGGCGCTGCCGCCATGGACCGGCACTTCCAGGAAGCGCCCGCCGAGCGCAACCTGCCGCTGCTGCTGGGACTGCTGGACGTGTGGTACGCGAGCTTCTGGGGCTTCGGCAGCCGCGCGCTGCTGCCCTACGACCAGGCGCTGCGCCTGCTGCCGACCTACGTGCAGCAGCTCGCCATGGAAAGCGGCGGCAAGGGCGTGGACCGCGACGGCCAGCCGGTCGGCTACCCCACCTGCCCGGTCGTCTGGGGCGGCAACGGCAACGACGGCGAGCACACGTTCTATCAGCTGCTGCACCAGGGCCCGGCCACCATCCCGACCGAGTTCCTGGTCTGCACGCAGGACGATGCCGGGCTGCCCGGTCACCGCCGGCGCCTGGTGGCGCAATGCCTGGCACAGGCCGAAGCGCTGCTGACCGGCGTCGAGGTGCCCGGCAACCCGCACGCCCGCTGCCCCGGCAACCGGCCGAGCACCACCTTCCTGCTGCCGGCGCTGACGCCGCCGATCCTGGGCGCGCTGCTCGCCTGCCACGAACACCGCACCTTCACCTCGGCCATGGTGTGGCGCATCAACCCGTTCGATCAGTTCGGCGTCGAGCTCGGCAAGCGCCTGGCCAGCCGCATCGAGCAGGAGCTCGGCGGTGCGAGCCCGCACGGCGCGCACGACGCCTCGACCTCGACGCTGCTGGCGGCCTGCCGGCTGCGTCTTGGCGGCTGAGCCGGGGACGATGCCGCGGCCGGCGCCGGCCGCCCTGGCGGTGCAAACCCGGGGCCTGACGCGCGCCTTCGGCGAGCTGACCGCCGTCGACCGGGTCGACCTTGCGGTAGCCAAAGGCAGCATTTTTGGCCTGCTCGGCCCCAACGGCGCCGGCAAGACCACGCTCATCCGCATGCTGACCACGCTGCTGCCGCCCAGCGCCGGGCAGGCCAGCGTGGCCGGTTACGACGTCGTGCGCGAGGCCGGCGCGGTGCGCCGGCATATCGGCTACGTGCCGCAAATGCTGTCGGCCGATCCGGACCTGACCGGCTTCGAGAACCTGCTGATCTTCGCCAAGCTGTACCGGGT
>NZ_JAQVGQ010000279.1 GCF_028696615.1 Immundisolibacter sp.
TTTACAGCACCGCTCAGGGCACTACGATCGGCGTCGTTCACGGGCGCAGGAACTCGAACTCGGGCCCGGCGCTGACGGCGAGTGTGCTGCCGGCCGGCGGAAAATAGTCCTCGCCGTCGAGCGCGTAGCCGCCCGTTGCGGCGAGGTGCAATGAGCTTGCGCGCTGGCTTGCGTAGCCGGCAGCGGGCGTCGCGAAGGCCGGCGGGCGCCCGCGCAGCAGGCCCGGCAGGGCGAGCGCGAGGCGCCGGGCTGGCAGGCTGAGTGTGGTGACGTGCAGCGGGCCGTCGCCCTTGCCCCACCAGGGCGTGAGACCGAGCGCGAGGCGCCGGTGCGTGGTTGCCAGCAGCAGCAGCGCCGCGCGTTCGGCCGCGGGTCCGTCGTCGACCTGCAGGCGGATCGGTTGCGGCGCGAACGGCAGCCGGCCGCCCAGCAAGCGCGCCAAACGACCGGCGACCCACAGTGCCGTGCCGCCCGCGCCGCGCAACAGTGCCAGCCGACGTTGCGCGCGAAACGCCCGGCACTCGCGCACCGCCTGCGGCAGGCCGCCGGCGGTGAGGAAGAAACCGCAGCGGGTGACGCCGTCCGTCTCGCGCACGGCGAGCACGCGCCTGTGCGTGGTGGTGAGTCGGCCGGTGAGCAGCGCGCGCAGCAGCGCCGCCGGCTGGCCATGGCTGCCAAGATCGTAGGCGGTCTGGTTGGTGGTGCCGCCGGCCAGCACCAGGATGGCCGGCGGCTGTGCAAACGGCGAACGCAGCGCCAGCACCGTCAGCGCCGCCTGCACGGTGCCGTCGCCGCCGTTGATCACCAGGCGACGCACGCCGGCGGCGGCGAGCGCCTCGAGCGCGCGCTCGATCTCGCTCGGCGTGCGGGCGAGGCGATGCGGCATCGACGCCGCATCGAGCAGACCGCCCAAGGCGGCAAGTCCGCCGCGGGCGTTGTAGCGGCTGGCCGGGTTGCTGAGGACGCCGATCGGCCGGGTGTCAGCCACCGGTCGCGCCGAGCCGGCGCCAGTTCTGCATCAGCCTGCGGTTGTTGGCGTGCGCCTTGGCGCCGCGCCACAGCTGCGACACGGCCGCGAAGAAATTCGGACAGTCGGTCTTGCGGTAGGCGGCGTCGGCCGGCAGCTGCGCCATCAGCCGCCGGTGCGCCTCGCCCATCGAGTGATACGGCATGGCCGGGAACAGGTGATGCAGGGCGTGGTAGCGCAGGCCGACCGGAAACAGCAGCGCGGTCAGCCAGGTCTGGCCGGTGATGTTGATGGAATCCTCGAGCTGTGCCTGGTAGCTCATGCGCGCGCCGGTGTTCACGTAATGATGCGCGGCGAGGTTGCGCACCCAGTTCAGACCCACCGCGAAGGTCATCAGCAGGTACACCTTGCCGAGCAGCGCCCACGGCAGCACGCCGCGCACGAACAGCGTGGCCAGAAACGCCAGCCAGGCAAAGCATGCCCATTCCTGCAGCGCCCACTGGCGAAGCGGCTCGTCGGGCGGAATCTCGCGCTGGTAGTACGGGTTGCTGCCGTAGGACGAGACGCGGCGCAGCACCCAGCGCCGCAGGCCGGGATGCAGGTAGGACAGCGGCGTTATCACCAGAAACCGCAGCACCGCCAGCGGCGGCAGGATCGGCACCTGCAGCAGGTACTTGATCGTCTCGGCCGGCGGCGCGCTGCCCAGCGGCAGGTACTCGCCGTCCCGCGGCGTGCCGAAGCGGTTGATGTTGTGATGGTCGAGGTGGTTGCGGTACATCAGCGACGGCATCAGCAGCGGGATGCCGTAGGTGAGGTTCCAGAACAGCCGAAAGCCCGGCAGGGCGCCGTTCATGTGCACGATCTCGTGCATGAAGGTGCCAGCCCGAAACAGCAGCACGCCCGCGCCCAGAAAGGCCAGCGCCTGTGCCCAGACAGGCCCGCTGCCGGTGAGGTAGACCAGCGCCAGCGCGTAGCCGAGGCCGGCGCTCAGGGTGAAGTCCAGCCAGTAGATGGCCGGCTTGTAGGCGAACAGGTCGGCGACGATGCGGCGCATGTCGTCGAGCGCGAATCGATCGGTCGCAGGTGATGATGCGTTCATCGCGAGAAGTCCTTGGGAGCGCGCGACGACGGGCGCGGCGGGCAGTCGATTGTAAGGAAAGGCTGAAAATTCCAGGGACGGCGGTCTGCGTCTCGCGCAGAGCGGCGAGGCGTAACCAGCCCGGCGAGTTTCATCGGTAAGCGGTCGATCATCGGCCTGCCGTTCCTGTGCCCTGGCCATTGACGGCGGATTGTCGCAGGCTCGTGCGGGCAAGCAAGGCCGCGGCAGCCTTTTTAGGCTGCGGGCTTAACTGCGGTCAGGGTGTCGCACGCACAAGGGCGAGGGCTGGCACGCCCTCGCCCGGATCTCAGGCGCGCCCGGCCGCGGCCCGCTGGGCGGCAACTTCGGCCAGTTTTTCCTTCCAGGTGCCGTCGATGAAGGCCTCGGTCAGGCGCCAGGCGTCGTCGTCGCTGTACTGCACCGGCGGGTGTTTGCAGAAGAACGCCGACGGCGGATACAGCACGCCGCCCTCGCCGCGGTCGAGCGCCAGCTTGCAGCAGCGGATCATGTCGATGGCGACGCCGGCCGAATTGGGCGAATCCTCCACCGACAGCCGCAGCTCGAGGTTGAACGGCACGTCGCCGAACATGCGCCCCTCGATGCGCAGGAAGCAGACCTTGTTGTCGTTCTGCCAGGGCACGTAGTCGGACGGGCCGACGTGGATGTTGTCGTCGGCCAGGCGGCTGGCCGCCACCGACTGCACCGCTTCGGTCTTGGAGCGCTTTTTGGATTTGAGGCGCGCCAGGTTCAGCATGTTCAAAAAGTCGGTGTTGCCGCCGGTGTTGAGCTGGTAGGTGCGGTCCACCGTCACGCCACGCTTGCGGCACAGGTCGGTGAGCGCCCGGTGCGTGATGGTGGCGCCAAGCTGGGCCTTGATGTCATCACCGATGATCGGCAGTCCGGCCGCCTCGAAGCGCCGCGCCCAGGCGGGGTCGCTGGCGATGAACACCGGCATGTTGTTGACGA
>NZ_JAQVGQ010000280.1 GCF_028696615.1 Immundisolibacter sp.
ACCATTGGCGGTCTTTTTTGCGCCTCCGGAACCCGGCCCGCCATGATCGACATCAATCCCCAACGCCACGCCCTGAAAGACCTCGCCGCGCGGGTGGACGCGCTACGGGGGTATCTTTGACCTCGACGCCAAGCAGGAGCGCCTGACCGAGGTGCTGCGCGAGCTCGAAGACCCCAAGGTCTGGGACGACCCCGAGCGCGCGCAGGAGCTGAACCGCGAGCGCGCCCGGCTGGAAGACGTCGTCGGCGGCCTGAAGGAGATTTCGCAGGGCATCGCCGACGGTCTCGAGCTGGCCGAGTTGATCGAACTGGAAGACGACCAGGCCGCCGCCGATGCGCTGTCCACCGACGTGCTGCGCCTCGAGCAGCAGGTGCAGCGGCTGGAATTCCAGCGCATGTTCTCCGGCGAGGCCGACGCCAACAACGCCTACATCGACATCCAGGCCGGCTCCGGCGGCACCGAGGCGCAGGACTGGGCCGCCATGCTGCTGCGCATGTACCTGCGCTGGTGTGAGCGCAAGGGTTTCGAGGTGGAGATCACCGAACAATCCGACGGCGAAGTGGCCGGCATCAAGTCCGCCACCGTGCACGTGCGCGGGCCGTATGCCTACGGCTACCTGCGCACCGAAACCGGCGTGCATCGTCTGGTGCGCAAGTCGCCGTTCGATTCCGGCAACCGGCGGCACACCTCGTTCGCGTCGGTGTACGTGTACCCGGAAGTCGACGAGAACATCGAGATCGACATCAACCCGGCGGATCTGAAGGTCGACACCTACCGAGCATCCGGCGCCGGCGGCCAGCACGTCAACCGCACCGAGTCGGCCATCCGCATCACGCACGTGCCGACCGGCATCGTGGTGGCCTGCCAGGCCGACCGCTCGCAGCACAAGAACCGCGCCACCGCCATGTCGCAGCTGCGCGCCAAGCTGTACGAGCGGGAACTGAACGCCCGCCGCGCCGAGGCGCAGGCCGCCGAGGAAGCCAAGTCCGACATCTCCTGGGGCCACCAGATCCGCTCCTACGTGCTGGATCAGTCGCGCATCAAGGACCTGCGCACCGGCGTCGAGACCGGCAACACGCAGGCGGTGCTGGACGGTGATCTGGACCCCTTCATCGAAGCCAGCCTCAAGAGCGGTCTCTAGAGCCATGCACCACGAAGAAGACAACGAGCAGATCGCCATCCGACGCGACAAGCTGGCTGCCTGGCGTCACGCCGGCCTGGCCTATCCGAACGACTTTCGTCGCGATGCACTGGCCGGCGAGCTGCTGGCCGCGCATGCCGATACCGGCGCCGAGGCGCTGGAGGCCGCGCCGGTGGCGGTGCGCATCGCCGGGCGCATCATGACGCGTCGCCTCATGGGCAAGGCGTCGTTCGTGCACCTGCAGGACGGCTCCGGCCGCCTGCAGGTCTACGTGCAGCGCGACGTGCTCGGCGAGGCGGCGTACGAGGAGTTCAAGCGGCTCGATCTTGGCGACATCGTCGGCGTGGCCGGCACGCTGTTTCGCACCAAAACTGGCGAGCTCACCGTGCGCGCGACCGAAGTGCGCCTGCTGACCAAGGCGCTGCGCCCGCTGCCGGACAAATGGCACGGCCTGCAGGACGCCGAGCGCCGGCACCGCCAGCGGTATCTGGACCTCATCGTCAACGAGGACGCGCGGCGCACGTTCGCCATCCGCTCGGCGCTGGTCGCGGGGCTGCGCGAGTGGTTCGTCGGTGAAGGGTTTGTCGAGGTCGAGACGCCGCTGCTGCAGCCCATGCCGGGCGGTGCCGCGGCGCGGCCGTTCGTCACCCACCACAACGCGCTCGACATGACGCTGTACCTGCGCATCGCGCCCGAGCTTTACCTCAAGCGCCTGGTGGTGGGCGGCTTCGAGAAGGTATTCGAGCTCGGCCGCAATTTCAGGAACGAGGGCCTGTCCACGCGCCATAACCCCGAGTTCACCATGCTCGAGTTCTACCAGGCCTACGCGGACTACCGCGACCTGATGGACCTGACCGAGCGCCTGCTGCGCGATCTGGCCCGGCGCGTGCTCGGCAGCACCGAACTCGACTACCAGGGCCTGCGCATCGAGTTTGCGAAGCCGTTTGCACGCTACACACTGGCCGAGGCCATCAGCGCCTACCTGCCGCGCGCCACGCCGGCCGTGCTGGCCGATCTGCCCGCCGCCCGCGCGCTGGCGCTGGAGCTGGGTCTGGTGGTCAAGGACGACGACGGCCTGGCGCAGGTACAGCTCGAGCTGTTCGAGAAGGTGGTCGAGGAGCAGCTCATCCAGCCGACCTTCGTCACCGATTTTCCGGTCGAGGTGTCGCCGCTGGCCCGCCGGCGGGCGGACGATCCGGCGCTTACCGAGCGCTTCGAGCTGTTCATCGCCGGCCGCGAGCTGGCCAACGGTTTTTCCGAGCTGAACGACCCCGAAGACCAGGCCGCGCGCTTTCTCGAGCAGGCGGCGCGCAAGGCGGCCGGCGACGAGGAGGCCATGTACTTCGACGCCGATTATGTGGAGGCGCTGGAATACGGCCTGCCGCCCACCGCCGGCGAGGGCATCGGCGTCGACCGCCTGGCCATGCTGTTCGCGGACGTCACCTCCATCCGTGAGGTGATCCTGTTCCCGCATCTGCGCCCGCAGCGCCCGGGCGGCGCCGACTGACGGCATCGCCCGGGCAGTGAAACGGTGCCGCTTGTCCGGATCGAACGGACGACCTATCGCTTACAAGGCGATTGCTCTACCAGCTGAGCTAAAGCGGCGTTGGATGGGTGAGCTTGCGCGTGGCCGATGTGGCGCCGCGCGGCCCGCATTCTACACGCCGCGTCG
This sequence comes from Immundisolibacter sp., assembly GCF_028696615.1. Taxonomy (GTDB): domain Bacteria; phylum Pseudomonadota; class Gammaproteobacteria; order Immundisolibacterales; family Immundisolibacteraceae; genus Immundisolibacter. The sequence goes on from NZ_JAQVGQ010000280.1 coordinate 2,814, forward strand.
CCTCGTCTTCGCAAGGCCGGTGCATGTGAAAAGGGGCGGGAAGACGCCGGTCTTCCCGCCCCTGATCGCCGCCAGTGCGGCGGTTTTAGCAGGCCGTTGAAAAACGGCCTGCGACCGCGAGGCAGGGATGCCTCGCACGCAAATCAAATACGCATGTATTTGATTTGTCGGAGTCGCGCCCGGACATGCGCCGGGCGCGACGAGTTGAAAAAGG
>NZ_JAQVGQ010000056.1 GCF_028696615.1 Immundisolibacter sp.
TCATGAACATGGCCCAATAGAACACCAGCGCCAGCAGCAGGTTGGCGACCGGCCCGGCCGCCACCACGGCCATGCGGGCCGCCACCGGCTGGCGGTTGAATGCCTGATGCGCCTGCGCAGGCGGCACCGGCGCCTCGGTTTCGTCGAGCATCTTGACGTAGCCGCCGAGCGGCAGCGCAGCGATGACGTATTCGGTGCCGTGCCGGTCCACGCGCCGCCACAGTGGCTTACCAAAGCCGATCGAGAAGCGCAGCACGCGCACGCCAGCCCGGCGGGCGGCCCAGAAGTGCCCGTACTCGTGCACGCTCACCAGCACGCCGATGGCGATCAAGAAGGCGCCCACCGACCACAGCACGTTCAGCATCGCGACTGCACCCAGGACAGGGCGAACCGGCGCGCCGCCGCATCGGCGGCGAGGATCGCCTCGAGGCTGTCGGCCGGCGTCGCGGATGCTGCCTCGAGCGCGGCGGCCACCAGCGCCGCGATGTCGGCAAAGCCGATCCGGCCATCCAGAAACGCTTGAACCGCGACTTCGTTGGCCGCGTTCAGCACCGTGCAGGCCGTGCCACCGGCGGCAAGCGCCCGGTAGGCGAGGTCCAGGCACGGGAAGCGCGTGCGGTCCGGCGGTTCGAACTCCAGCCGCGCCACGTCGAACAGGTCGAGCGCGCGGGCGCCGGAGCTCAGGCGCTGCGGCCAGGCCAGGGCGTGGGCGATCGGCACGCGCATGTCGGGGCTCGCCAGCTGCGCCAGCACCGAGCCGTCGCAATATTCGACCAGCGAGTGCACCACGCTTTGTGGATGCACCACCACCTCGATGGCGTCGCCGGGCAGCGCGAACAGCCAGGCGCTCTCGATGACTTCGAGGCCCTTGTTCATCAGCGTGGCCGAGTCGACCGAGATTTTGCGGCCCATCACCCAGCGCGGGTGGGCGCAGGCCTGCTCGGGCGTGACCTGCGCCAGTTCGGTGCCCGGGGTGCGCAGGAACGGCCCGCCCGACGCGGTCAGCAGCAAGCGCCGCACGCCGTGCGCGCTCGCCGGCTCGCCGCAGCGGTAGCCCGGCAGGCACTGGAACATGGCGTTGGTTTCGCTGTCGATCGGGATCAGCGTGGCGCCGCCGCGGCGCACCGCCGCCATGAACAGCGGACCCGCCATCACCAGCGCTTCCTTGTTGGCGAGCAGCAGCGTCTTGCCGGCCTCGGCCGCCGCCAGCGACGAGGCCAGACCGGCCGCGCCGACGATGCCGGCCACCACCACGTCCACCGTCGGTGCGCCTACCACCGCTTCGAGAGCGTCCGCGCCACCGAGCACGCGCGTCGGGCCGTCGCCGAGCCGGCGGCGCAGCTCGGCGGCCGCTGCGGGGTCGGTGAGCACCGCCACCGGCGGCTGGAACTGCTTACAGATTTCGGCCATGCGCGACACGTTGCGCCGCGCCGCTGCCACCTCGAGCCGGTAGCGGTCCGGGTGCATGGCCAGCACCGCCAGCGTGCTGTCGCCGATGGAGCCGGTCGCGCCGAGCAGGGCCACGCCGCGCACGCGTCAGCTCCCCACCAGCGGCGGCACCGTGAGCGCGAACAGCGGCGCGGCGGCGATCAAGGCGTCGATGCGGTCCAGCACCCCGCCGTGGCCGGGCAGCAGGTGGCTGCTGTCCTTCACGCCGGCGCGCCGCTTGAACAGGCTTTCGGTCAGATCACCGACCACCGACACGGCCGCGCACAGCGTGGTGAGCGCAACCAGCGCGGCCAGCCGTGAGCCGTCGAGTCGCCACAGTAGACCGGCGATGAGGCCGGTCAGCGCCGCCCCGGCCAGCCCGCCACACAGCCCTTCGACGGTCTTGCCGGGGCTGACCTGCGGGGATAGCTTGCGCCGGCCGTAGCGGCGGCCGACCAGAAACGCAGCGCTGTCCGCCGCCCACACCAGCGCCAGGCACAGCAGCAGCTGGCCGCGGTGAGCGTCGGCCAGGCGCGCCAGCGCCAGCCAGGCGGTCGCCAGCGCCAGCACGATGATGCCGGCCTGTGGCAGCGGCCGGTCGAGCCAGCGGGGCAGGGCGGGGTAGCGGCGCACCAGCGCCAGCGCCACCACCCACCAGACGAGGCTGGCGAGCAGCGCCGGCGCGGTCCAGGTCGCGGGCAGGGCGTACAACCCGGCCAGCAGTGCCGCCAGCGCCACCAGCAGTCCGCCGCGCCAGGCGCCACCGAGGCCCGGACACAGCGCGGCCCATTCCCAGCCGGCGCGCAGCGCCACCGCAGCGAACACGCCGAGCACCCCGACCACGCTGCCGCGCCACAACAGCAGCAGCATCGCCGCCAGCAGGGCGAGCGCCGTCAGCAGTCGGATCCAGGGCAGGCGTGGGGTCATGCGCTGCGGGCTCGGGCGCGAAAGGCCAGCGGCGGGACGGTCGGCGCGCGGGCGGCCGAAGCCGCTCGTTTGGCGCAGCGCGCCGCGGGCACGCAGGCAAACGCGGCGCGCTGAAGAATTCCGGCGCTGGGATTTTTCAGCATCGGGTCAGGCCCCGGCCGCGCCGGCCTGCACCTGCTCGCCGGTGCGTCCGAAACGCCGCTCGCGCCCGGCGTACCAGGCCAGCGCCTGGTCCAGGCTGGCGATGTCGAAATCCGGCCACAGCGTGTCGGTGAAGTACAGCTCCGCATAGGCCAGATGCCAGAGCAGGAAGTTACTGATGCGCAGCTCGCCGCCGGTGCGGATCAGCAGGTCCACCGGCGGCGCGCTGCCCAGCGCCAGACGGGCGGCGAAGCCGGCTTCGTCGATGGCGTCTGGCGCGAGCGCGCCGCAGGCCGCGGCCGCCGCCAGCGAGCGCGCCGCCTGCACGATGTCCCACTGTCCGCCGTAGTTGGCGGCCACGTGCAGGTGCAGGCCGCGGCAGTCGGCGGTGCGGGCCTCGACGCGGGCGATGGCGTCCTGCAGGCGCGCCGGCAGCGCGCCGCGCTCGCCGATCACCGACAGCCGCACGTCGTGTTCCTGGAGCCGCAGTTCCTCGTCACGCAGGGCGCGCACGAACAGCTCCATCAGTACCGACACCTCGTCGGCCGGGCGACGCCAGTTCTCGCTGCTGAAGGCGAACAGGGTCAGGTGGCCTACGCCGCGGCGCGCGCACTCTTCCACCACGCGCCGTACCACCCGGGCGCCGACCCGGTGGCCGGCCACACGCGGCAGGTGGCGCTGGCGCGCCCAGCGGCCGTTGCCGTCCATGATGACGGCCAGGTGCCGCGGCGGCTGGGTTGTGGGCGCGGTCGTCACGCCCGCTCAGACTTCCAGCAGGTCGGCTTCCTTGGCCGCCAGCAGGGCTTCGACCTCGGCCACGAAGCGGTCGGTCAGTTTCTGGATGTCGGCCTCACCGCGCGCCAGCTCGTCGGCCGAAATGAGCTTTTCCTTCTCCAGGTCCTTGAGCGAGGCGTTGGCGTCGCGCCGTATGTTGCGGATGGCGACCCGGCAGGCCTCGCCCTCGGCGCGCACCACTTTGATAAGGTCCTTGCGTCGCTGCTCGGTGAGTGCCGGCAGCGGCACGCGGATGGTGGTGCCGGCAGTGGACGGGTTCAGGCCCAGGTCCGACTCGCGGATCGCCTTGTCGATGGCGGCCACGGAGTTTCTGTCGAACGGTGACACCAGCAGCGTGCGCGCGTCCTCGGCGCTGACGTTGGCCAGCTGGCGCAGCGGCGTGTCGGTGCCGTAATAGTTGACGTGGACCTGGTCCAGCAGGCCCGGATGGGCGCGGCCGGCGCGGACTTTTTTCAGCTCTTCCTGCAGGGCATGGACGCTCTTGGCCATGCGCTGCTCGGCGTCTTTGCGCACGTCGTCGATCATGGGTTGTCTCCGCTCAAGCCTCGGTGGGCGCCATCAGCGTGCCGATCGGCTCGCCGTGCACGATGCGCGCCAGCGCGCCGCGGCTGTTCATGTCGAACACCCGCACCGGCAGCGCGTGCTCGCGCGCCAGTGCCACCGCGGTGGCGTCCATCACGCCCAGCTGCCGCGCCAGCACTTCGTCGTAATCCAGGCGTTCGTAGCGACGGGCGTGCGGGTTGCGCAGCGGGTCGGCATCGTACACGCCGTCGACCTTGGTGGATTTGAGCAGCAGTCCGGCGCCGATGTCGATGGCGCGCAGGCAGGCCGCCGTGTCGGTGGTGAAGTAGGGATTGCCGATGCCGCCGGCGCACAGCACCACGCGGCCGACTTCGAGGTGCCGCAGCGCCTTGACGCGCACGTAGGCTTCGGCCACGCCGGTGACCGGCAGGGCCGACATCACCCGCGCCGGAATGCCGCTGGCCTGCAGCACCTCATGCAGGGCCAGCGCGTTCATCACCGTGGCCAGCATGCCGATGTAGTCGGCGGTGGCGCGATCGGCGCCCTCGGCCGCCGCCGGCAGCCCCCGGAACAGGTTGCCGCCGCCGACCACCAGGCCCACCTGCACGCCGGCTTCGAGCACCGGCTTGAGCTCGTCGGCCACCGCTTGCATGGCGGCCCGCTCGAAGCCGTGCGGGCGGCCGCCGGCCAGCGCCTCGCCGCTGAGCTTCAGCAGGATGCGGGTGTAGGCAGGCGGCGAGGCGGCCATGACGGATCAGCCGCGGGCTTGCTTCATCACTTCGGCGACGAAGTCGTCGGCCTGTTTGTCGATGCCCTCGCCGACCTCGAGACGATCGAAGCCGAGCACCTTGGCCTTGGCCTTTTTCAGCAGCTGCTCGACGGTGATTTCCGGGTCTTTGACGAACGGCTGGCCGAGCAGCGTGACCTCGGCCGCGTACTTGCGCAGGCGACCCTCGACCATCTTGGCGCGGATGTCTTCCGGCTTGCCGGATTCGGCCGCCTGGGCGTCGTAGATTTCCTTCTCGCGCGCCAGCACCTCGGCCGGAATCTGCTCGGCCGACACGCACAGCGGCCGGCTGGCGGCCACGTGCATGGCGATGTCGCGCGCCAGCGCGACATCGCCGCCGTCGAGTTCGACCAGCACGCCGATGCGCGAGCCGTGCAGGTAGCTGCCGATCACGCCCGTGTCGGTATGGCGACGCACGAAGCGACGCACGCGGATGTTCTCGCCGATTTTGGCCACCAGTTGCTGGCGGGCCTCCTCGACCGTGCCCTCGCCGAGCGGTAGCGCCGACAGCTGTGCGACGTCGGCCGGCGCCTGTTCTAGCACCAGTTGTCCGACCGCCCGCGCGAAGGCCAGGAAGTTGTCGTCCTTGGCCACGAAGTCGGTTTCCGAGTTGACCTCGGTGAGGGCGGCGGTGCGGCCGTCGGCGCTCACCGTCAGGATGATGGCGCCGTCGGCGGCGATGCGCCCGGCCTTCTTGTCGGCACGGGCGGCGCCGGCCTTGCGCATCAGGTCGATGGCGGCCTCGATGTCGCCGCCGGTTTCGGTCAGCGCCTTCTTGCACTCCATCATGCCGAGCCCGGTGCGCTCGCGCATTTCCTTGACCAGTGCTGCGGATATGTTCATGTCAATGTCCTCGCGTGCTGGGACGCCGCAACCTGACGAGGGCCGGGCATCCGGGCAAAAAAAGAGGGGACGAGCCCCTCTTTGGAAGTATGAAAGAAAACGCTGGCGCGCCGCGCGGCCGGGCCGCCGCGTCGCGCGCGCTCAGCCGGCGTCGACCACTTCGATGAAGTCGTCACTGCCGCCGGCCGCCAGCGCGGCGCGACCGTTGCGGATGGCTTCCGCGGCCTGGCTGAGGTACAGCTCGATGGCGCGGATGGAGTCATCGTTGCCGGGGATGACGTAGTCGATCTTGTCGGGGCGGTTGTTGGTGTCGACCACCGCCACCACCGGGATGCCCAGGCGGTTGGCTTCGTCGACGGCGATGTGTTCGTAGCCGGTGTCGATCACGAACAGCGCGTCGGGCATGCCCTTGAGGTTGCGGATGCCGCCTACGCTGCGCGCCAGTTTGTCGCGCTCACGGGTCAGCAGCTGCAGCTCGCGCTTGCTCAAATTCGCGGTGCGCCCCATCTCGATGCGCGTCTCGAGGTCGATCAGCCGGTCCACGGACTTGCGCACGGTGCGGTAGTTGGTGAGCAAACCGCCGAGCCAGCGGTAACTGATGTACGGCATGCCGCAGGCGGTGGCGTATTGCTCGACCAGCTTGCGCGCCTGCCGCTTAGTGCCGACGAACAGCACCGTGCCGCCGCGGGCCGCCACCTTGCCCAGGAAGTTCATCGCTTCCTGCAGCATCGGCAGGCTGCGTTCGAGGTTGATGATGTGGATGTTCTGGCGCGCCCCGTAGATGTAGGGGGCCATGGCCGGCGACCAGTAGCGGGTCTGATGACCAAAATGGACGCCCGCGTCCAGCAGGTCGCGCATGGAAACTCCAGCCATAAGCCAAAACGCTCCGCGATTCTTGAAAAAAGTGGATGACTGCCAAAGCCTGGGCAGCCCGCGGGCACAGGACCCGCAGTCAGGGGCGCGATTTATAGCACCGATCGGCCGGGTGGACAATCGGCCGGTTTACCGGCGTGCGCGCCGGCTGCTACATTCCGATGCCTTTTACTTCGGCGCCGCTCGCCAAGGGCCATGACCGTCTCCATCAAGACCCCACAGGAAATCGAGGCGCTGCGCGTGGCCGGTCGCCTGGCCGCGCAGCTGCTCGAGATGATCGGTGCGCACGTGCGGCCGGGCATCACCACCGATGAGCTGAACGACATCTGCGAGCGCCACACCACCGAGGTGCTGGGTGCCCGCTCGGCGCCGCTGGGCTACCACGGTTTCCCGAAGTCGATCTGCACCTCGGTGAACCACGTGGTCTGCCACGGCATCCCCAACGACAAGCCGCTCAAGCGCGGCGACATCGTCAACATCGACGTGACCGTCATCAAGGACGACTACCACGGCGACACCAGCGCCATGTTCTACGTCGGCGAGCCGTCCATCCAGGCGCGCCGGCTGTGCGAGACCGCCTACCAGGCGCTGTGGGTGGGTATCCGCCAAGTGCGTCCGGGCACGCGCCTGGGCGATCTCGGGCACGCCATCCAGACCTACGCCGAGGCGCGCAATTACTCGATCGTGCGCGAGTACTGTGGGCACGGTATCGGGCGGCAGTTCCACGAAGAGCCGCAGGTGCTGCACTACGGCATACCGGGCACCGGGCTCACGCTCGAGCCGGGCATGGTGTTCACCATCGAGCCGATGCTGAACGCCGGCAAGCGCCACGTGAAGTTGCTGGCCGACGGCTGGACGGTGGTGACCAAGGACCACAGCCTGTCGGCGCAGTGGGAACACATGGTGCTGGTCACCGACGACGGTGTCGAGGTGCTGACGCTGCGGGACGGCGAGACGCCGCCTTGAGCGCGCTGCCGTCCCCCGAGGCCGGCGCGCCGCTGTTCGACGCGGCGGCGATCGGCGCCGTGCTGGATGCGCACGGCGTCAGCCCCGCCACCTGCCGCCAGCTGCGCCAGCTGTTCACCGACCGTCTGCGCGCGTATTACGACCGCGAGCCGGCCGGCACCTCGATCGTGCAGGCGCGCACCGCCTTCGTCGATTTCCTGCTCAGGCGCATCTGGGCGGCGCAGCTGGCCGACGTGCCGGGTGCCGAGCGCCTGGCGCTGGTGGCGGTGGGCGGCTATGGGCGCGGCGAGCTGCACGCCTGCTCCGACGTCGACATCCTGATCCTGGCGGCGCGTGCCGAGCATATCCGGCGCATGGCAGAGCCGGTGGCGCGGTTCGTGACGTTTCTGTACGACACGGGCCTGGATGTCGGTGCCAGCGTGCGCAGCCTGCGCCAGTGCGTGGACGAGGGGCGGCGCGATGTGACCATCGCCACCGCGCTGATCGAGGCACGCCTGCTGGCCGGTGACGCGGCCTTGTTCGACCAGCTCAACCGGCGCACCGGCCCGGGGCAGATGTGGCCGACGCGCAAGTTCTTAGCCGCCAAGCTCGCCGAGCAGCGGGCGCGTTACGACAAGTTCGACGCCACCGCCTACAAGCTGGAGCCGAACGTCAAGGAAAGTCCGGGCGGCCTGCGCGACATTCACACCATCGGCTGGGTGGCCAAGCGCCATTTCGGCGCCCGCACGCTGCACGAGCTGGTCGAGCACGGTTTTCTGGAGCAGGACGAGTACGCGCTGCTGATCGACGGCCAGGAGTTTCTGTCGCAGGTGAGAAACGGCCTGCACCTGCTGGCCGGGCGCAAGCACGATCTGCTGCTGTTCGACCAGCAGCGCGAGCTGGCGCGCCGCTTCGGCTACCGGGATACCGACCAGAGCCTGGCGGTCGAGCAGTTCATGAAGCGCTATTACCGCACCGTGAAGGGCTTGTCGCGTCTGAACGAAATGCTGCTGGCGCATTTCGAGGAAGAAATCCTGCTCGCCCGGCGCAGCGATCGCGCCGTGCCGCTGAACAGCCGCTTCCAGATCCGCAAGGACTTCATCGAGGCGCGCGACGCTGGCGTGTTCCGGCGCTACCCGTTTGCGCTGCTGGAGATCTTTCTGCTGCTGCAGCAGCACCGCCATCACGTGCGCGGCGTGCGCGCCGGCACGGTGCGCCTGATCCGCAAGCACCTGCACCTGATCGACGACGCGTTTCGCGCCGACATCCGCTGCACCAGCCTGTTCATGGAGATCATCCGCCAGCCGCACGGCATCGGCCACGAGCTGCAGCGCATGCACCGCTACGGTGTGCTGGCGCGCTACATCCCGGCCTTCGGGCGGGTGGTGGGGCAGATGCAGCACGACCTGTTCCACGTCTACACGGTCGACGAGCACAGCCTGTTCGTGCTGCGCAACGCGCGCAGCTACGCCTTCCCGGACGAGAAAATCCCGGCGCTGGAACTCGGCTATCAGGTGTTCCCGAACATCCCCAAGCCCGAGCTGCTGTATCTGGCCGCGCTGTTCCACGACATCGCCAAGGGCCGCGGCGGCGATCACTCGGTGCTCGGCGAGAGCGAGGCGTACGAGTTTTGCCGGCTGCACCGGCTGCCGGAATTCGACTGCCGGCTGGTGGCCTGGCTGGTGCGCCATCACCTGCTGATGAGCAAGGTCTCGCAGCGCCAGGACATCGCCGACCCGGAGGTGATACGCGCGTTTGCCGCCACCGTCGGCGACCAGCTGCACCTCGACTACCTGTACCTGCTGACCGTGGCCGACATGCGCGGCACCGGACCTACGGTGTGGAACTCCTGGAAAGGCTCGTTGCTGTCGGCGCTGTACCTGGCCACGCGCCGGGCGCTGCGGCGCGGACTCGGCAGCCCCATCGATGCCCACGAGCAGGCGCTCGACGTGCGCCGGCGCGCCGCCGAGCTGCTGCCGGACGAGCAGCTCGACCCGCGCCAGTGCGAGCAGTTCTGGGATCGCCTGGACGACGACTATTTCCTGCGCTTCACGGCCGAGGAAATCGCCTGGCACGCCAAGCACATCCTGCGCGCGCGTGGCGATCAACCCACCGTGGTGGCGACACGCGACTTTCCGGACCGCGGCAGCACCGGCGTGATGGTCTACACGCGCGACCGCAAGTATTTGTTCGCGGCCATCACCTCCACGCTGGACCGGCTGGCGCTGGACATCGTCGACGCGCGCATCTACACCAGCCGCGACGGCTATGCGCTGGATACGTTCATGGTGTGCGATCTCAACGGCGAGCCGGTGTCCGACCCGGCGCGGCGGCGCGACATCCGCGCCGCGCTGCGCGAGGCGCTGCAGGCCGACCCGCTGCCGCTGCATGCGCCCGGGCGGCGCGTCAGCCGCCAGCACAAGGCGTTCCAGGTCGCCACCGAGGTGTCGTTTGCGACCGATCTGGGGCGCGACCGCACGGTGGTCGAATTGATCACCAAAGACCGCCCGGGCCTGCTGTCGCAAGTGGCGCAGGCGTTCGCGGAATGCGATCTGGTGCTGCAGAACGCGCGCGTGAACACCTACGGCGAGCGCGCCGAGGATGCGTTTTTCATCACAGACGCCGACGGGCATGCCGTCACCGACGCCGCGCGCCTGGACCGGCTGCGCGCGCAGCTGGCGCGGCGTCTGGACGAGCAGGCCACGGCGGCCTGAGCGCGGGTTTCCGTTGCCATGAATCCCGGCCTCGCCGCCCTGCAACCGTATCCGTTCGAGCGCCTGCGGGGGCTGTTGGCGGACGTGCGGCCGCCGGCGGGCCTGGCGCCGGTCGATCTGTCCATCGGCGAGCCGCGCCACGCGCCGCCGGCCTTCATCCGCGAGGCGCTGATCGCCAACCTCGACGGCCTGGGCCGCTATCCCAAAACGGCCGGCTCGGACGCGCTGCGCGCCTCGATCGCCGCCTGGCTCGTGCGCCGGCATGGCCTTGCGGCCGGCGCCGTCGATCCGGCGCGCCAGGTGCTGCCGGTGAGCGGCACGCGCGAGGCGCTGTTCGCCATCGCCCAGTGCGTGGTGGACCGCGCGCCCGGCGCGCGGGTGGCGATGCCCAATCCCTTCTACCAAATCTACGAAGGCGCGGCGCTGCTGGCCGGCGCCGCGCCGCTCTACTTTCCCTGCACCGCGGATGCCGGCTACGCGCCGGACTTCGCCGCCGTGCCGGACGCCGTGTGGCGCGACGTGCAGTTGCTCTACGTCTGCTCGCCGCACAACCCGACCGGGCGCGTGCTGACGCTGGACCGACTCAAACAGCTCGTCGAGCTCGCGCAGCGGCACGATTTCGTCATCGCGTCCGACGAGTGCTATTCGGAGATTTATCCCGACGACGCGGCGCCGCCGGTCGGCATCCTCGCCGCCTGCCGGGCGCTGGGCCTCGATGCCTTCGACCGGTGTTTGGTGTTTCAGAGCCTTTCCAAGCGCTCCAGCGTGCCCGGGCTGCGGTCGGGCTTCGTGGCCGGCGATGCACGCCTCATCGAGCGCTTTGGCCTGTATCGCACCTACCACGGCTGCGCGCTGCCGGACTACGTGCAGGCCGCGAGCGCCGCCGCCTGGGCGGACGAGGCGCACGTCATCGACAGCCGCGCGCTGTATCGGCGCAAGCTCGCCGCGGCGGTGGCGGCGCTCGGCGGACGCGTTGCACTGCCCGAAGGCGGTTTTTGCCTGTGGTTGCCGGTGCCGGGCGGCGATGACCTGGCCTTCACCCGTCGGCTGTACGCCGAGTTCAACCTGCGCGTGCTGCCCGGCAGTTACCTCGCGCGCACCGATGCCGGCCACAATCCCGGCGCCGGGCATGTGCGCCTGGCGCTGGTGGCCGACGAGGCCGACTGCGGCGAGGCCATGACGCGTCTGGCGCGGGCGCTGGCCGGCTGAAGCCGCTTCGTTTTTCGTACCCCAAGGAATCATCGACCCCATGCAGGACCTGATCGATACCATCGACGCCGCTTTCGAGGCGCGCGCCGAAATCACCCCCGCCAACGTGAGCGCCACGGTGCGCGATGCGGTGGAGCAGGCGCTGGCGCTGCTCGACGCCGGCACCGCACGCGTGGCCGAGCCGACGGCCCAAGGCTGGCACGTCAACGAATGGCTCAAGAAGGCCGTTCTGCTGTCGTTTCGCATCGCCGACAACGCCGTCATCGACGGCGGCTTCACGCGCTTTTTCGACAAGGTGCCGACCAAGTTCGCCGGCTTCGGGCAGGCCGAATTCGCCGCCCAGGGCGCGCGGGTGGTGCCGCCCGCCACCGTGCGCCGCGGCGCCCACATCGCCCCCGGCGTGGTGCTGATGCCGAGCTACGTCAACATCGGCGCCTTCGTGGACAGCGGCACCATGGTCGACACCTGGGCCACCGTCGGCTCGTGCGCGCAGATCGGCAAGAACGTGCACCTGTCCGGCGGCGTCGGCATCGGCGGCGTGCTGGAGCCGCTGCAGGCGTCACCGACCATCATCGAGGACGACTGCTTCATCGGCGCCCGCTCGGAAGTGGTCGAAGGCGTGGTGGTCGAGCGCGGCGCCGTGCTGTCGATGGGCGTTTTCATCGGCCAGAGCACCAAGATCTACAACCGCGAAACCGGCGAAATCAGCTACGGCCGCGTGCCCGCCGGCTCGGTGGTAGTGCCCGGCAGCCTGCCGGCGGCCGACGGCAGTCACAGCCTCTACTGCGCCGTCATCGTCAAGCGCGTGGACCTGCAAACCCGCGCCAAGGTGGGCATCAACGCATTGCTGCGGGATTGATGTCGGGGATGCGCTGACTGTGTCGGCGCTTTCTTTTTTTCGCTCTCCCTAATCTGCCTTCCGTGGGTTACTCATAACCCGCCGGAAGGCGGATCGTGATCCGCCTTCCGTGTTCCGCAACTGATCCGCGTGCCGGCTCACTTCGTCACCGCTTGCGCATCTCATCCCCGGTGCGCAGTTCGTCGATGAACTGCGCCAGCGCTTCGAGCCGCAGCGTGGGGTTGGTCAATTCCAGCAGCCACTGGCGGCGGGCGGGCGGCAGCGGCAGCAGTTCCGCCAAGCGAAAGCCGACCCAGGAGGCGTCCATCAGTTCCTCGGCGCGGCCGAAGTCGGGGTCGTATTCCTCCATGGCCTGCCGCAGCAGGTCGACCAGCGGCCGGTGGCGCTCGGCGATGCCGGTGATGGGCTCGGCTTCCAGCCGCACGGCGTCGCCGAGGATCAGTTGGTCGGCCCGCACGCGGCTGGCCACCACCTGCACGCGCTGCTCGCCGCGCACGGTGATGTGCAGCATGCCGGCGGCGTCCTGGTCGTGGTCCTCGATCTGCGCGAGCGTGCCGACCGGGTGAAAGCGCGCCGCCTGGCCGGTTTCGCGGCCCTCGCTGATCAGACACACGGCAAAGCCGCGCCGCTCGCGCAGGCACTCGCGCACCATGCTGAGATAGCGTGGCTCGAAGATGCGCAGCGGCAGCAGGCCGCCGGGGTACAGCACGCTGCCGAGCGGGAATACCGGCAGGGTGAAGGTTTGCAGTTCGGGCATGTCAGGTTGCTCCGCTGTTGGCCTGCCGCAGGCGCTGCGTCAGTCTGGCATGCACGCCGCCGAAGGCGCCATTGCTCATCAAAAGGATGTGGTCGCCCGGCCGCGCCGCCGCCGCGAGCGCATCCACCAGCGCTTGGGCGCCGTCGAAAAAGCCGCCGCTGCGCGGCACAT
>NZ_JAQVGQ010000281.1 GCF_028696615.1 Immundisolibacter sp.
GATCGTGGACGCCTGGATGGCGCCCAACACCTGGACGCGCTCGAGGCCTACTTCGCCGCCCGCCCGACCGGCGTGGCGCCGGGACCGCAGGACCGCATCAGGCTGGGGCCGTCAGGGCCCTGAACAGGGCCGGGTTGATTCGGGGCGGGGATGCGCGGACGCGGCGACCGCCGGATCAATAGGGATAGCGCGGCCGAACGTTCGATAATGGCCACGGCCGCGCCACAGACTGGCGCGAGAACCGAGGAGACACGCCATGTCCGAAAGCCACTACCGGCCCGAGTATTCGCGCCCGGAAGCCAACCACGCCGAGTTGTACCGCAGTCCCGCCATCTTCGAGGAAGAGCTCGACAAGATTTTTCATGCCACCTGGGTGTACGTGGGCCACGACAGCGAAGTCCCCAACCCGGGCGACTACAAAACCAGCTTCATCGGCCGCGTGCCGGTGATCCTGTCGCGCGACGAGGCCGGCCGGATCCACGTTGTCGCCAACCGCTGCACGCACCGCGGCGCCACCGTGTGTGCGCGCGAGTTCGGCCACGCCGACAGCTTCGTGTGCCCCTACCACGCATGGACGTTTCGTCTGGACGGCAGCCTCGAGGCGGTCGGCCTGCCGCGCGGCTACAACGACGGCGAACTCGACTTCGCCGGTCTTGGCCTGCCGGCGGCGCCGCGCATCGGCAGCTACCGCGGCTTCGTGTTCGCCAGCCTCAATCCCGACGTGCACGATTTCGACACGCACATCGGCCGCGCCAAGAAGTACATCGACTACTACTGCGACCTGTCGCCGAGCGGCCAGATCACCGTCGGGCGCACCGGCATCTACAAGCACCGTTACCGCGGCAACTGGAAGGCGCAGCTCGAGGGCAGCGTCGAGGGCTACCACGTCTGGCACAACCACCGCACCGCCATCGACATCATGGCCAAGTGGGTACCGGTCATGAAGCAGTACCAGAACCTGCCCATGAAGGCCTACGACCTCGGCTTCGGCCACAACATCATCGAAAACTACACGCTGACCGATGCGCAGGTGCATGAGCGCTGGCCGGCCGAGTTCATCGAGCAGCTGATCGCCGCCCACGGCCGCGAGCGGGCCATGGACGCCCTGCGCCACCGCTTCAACATCGTGTTGTTCCCGAACATGGCCATCCTCGAGTACCACGTGCGGGTGATCCGGCCGCTGGCCGCCGACCGCACCGAGGTGCGCCAGTACCACACCTCGCTGAGCGGCGCGCCGGCGGAGCTGAACCTGCGCCGTGTGCGCGAGCACGAGTTCTTCTACGGCCCCGGCGGCTTCGGCGGGCCGGACGACCTGGCCACCTTCGACCGCATCCAGCAGGGCATGGAGGCGTACACCGCGCCGTGGGTGCTGTTCAACCGGGGCATCAAGTCCGAGCAGATCACCCCCGACGGCTTGCGCTATGGCCACCACACGCAGGAGACCCAGCAGCGCGCGCCCTACTACGAGTACCGGCGCCTGATGGAAGGCAGACCGCCGGCGCCTAGCCGCATTCGCCTCGCGGCGGCCGGGTGACGGCCATGAACCAGGCCGAGGCCGAAGCCTTTCTGTTCCGCGAAGTGCGCCTGCTCGACCGGCGCAAATTTCGCGACTGGCGGCAGTTGCTCACCGACGACGCCATCTACTGGGTGCCGAACGGCGACCCGGACAGCGACCCGCAGCGGCACTGCTCCATCGTCTACGCCACGCCGGCGATGGTGGATGATCGTCTGGAACGCGCCGAGAGCCCGTTCTACTGGGTGGGCGACCCGCCCATCCGCAGCGTGCACACGGTGAGCAACGTGCTGCTGGAACGCGTCGACGCGACCCAAGCCGAGCTCGCCTGCAACCAGGTGATCTATCTCTACCGGGACAACGACCAGCGGCGAGACCAGCCGCTCGACGTGCTGCCGGCGCAGTGCGACTACCGCCTCAAGCGCGCGGGGGACGGCTGGCGCATCGCTTACAAGAAAGTCGCGCTGCTGACCGGCGACGGCCTGGTGCCGCTGCTGCCGCCGATTATTTGAATCGATACGGAAAACTCCGTCCCTGGAATTTTTCCGCTCGCCGCAGCGCGGTACACGCCCGCGCTGCGGCCCCTGAATAACGGCTCATGCCGTTGATTCAGGCTCGGAGCATTCTGCCCCGGCGGGTCGAACCCAGGTTAGCCGGCCGCCACCCGCACCAACCGCTGCCGGTAGGCGTAGTACAGCGCCGGCACCACGATCATGGTGAGGAAGGTCGAGAACAGCGTGCCGAAGATGACGCTGATGGCGAGCCCGCGGAACACCGGGTCCAGCAGCATGACGGTGGCGCCCAGGATGTTGGTCAGCGAGGTCAGCACGATCGGCCGCAGGCGCAGCGCGCAGGCAGTGCGCATGGCCTCGCGCAGCGTCATGCCCTGCGCCTCGGCGTCGCGACCGAACTCGATGATCAGCAGCGAGGCCCGCACCACCATACCCACCAGCGCGATGATGCCGACCATGGAGGCGCCCGAAAACTCGGCACCCATCAACCAGTGCCCCGGAAACACGCCGATGAAGGCCAGCGGCAGCGCCGCCAGCGCCACCAGCGGGATGGCGAACGAGCGGTAATAAGCCACCAGCATCAGATACACCACCGAGATCGCCAGCAGCAGCGCATAGGTCATGTCGCGGTAGGCGTCGAGCATCATGCGTGTCTCGCCTTCCCACAGCATGTTGGTGCCGCCGATGGTGTCCGGCGGCTCGTCGTAGAGGCCGAGATTGCCCACGCGCAGCCCACCGGCGCCGGCGTCGATGGCGCGCAGGCGCCCATTCAGCCCCAGCACCGCGTACAAGCCGGCGCCGGTGAGGTACTCGCCGCCGACGAACACCACACGCTCGTTGTCCTTGTGCTGGATCGGCTCGTCCTCGAGCGCATCCTGCACCCGCACCAGCTCGGACAGCGGCACCACCTGCCCGGCGGCGTTGCTGAGCTGGATGCGGTCGAGTTCCTGCGGGCGCAGTTCGTCCCGCCGCG
>NZ_JAQVGQ010000282.1 GCF_028696615.1 Immundisolibacter sp.
GGCGGCGAGCTCGCATGAACGGCCGGCGTGTGCTGGCGCTGCTGCGCCGCCAGTTCGATCTCATGCGCTCGTCGCCGGCGCGCGTGCTGCCGCTGTTCGCCTGGGTGGCGGTGGACATGGTGCTGTGGGGCTTCATCGCCCGTTACGTGGAGGCGATCGCCCGCGCCACCCATCCGCTGCTGCCGGCCCTGCTGGGCGCGGTGCTGCTATGGGATTTTTTTGCCCGCGTCATGCAGGGCGTGACCACGCCGTTTCTGGAGGACGTGTGGTCGCGCAATTTCGTGAACCTGTTCGGCAGCCCGCTCAGCCTTGGCGAGTACGTGGCGGGGCTGGTGGTGGCGGCGGCGGTGACCAGCGCCGTCGGGCTCGTGGTGATGC
Organism: Immundisolibacter sp.; assembly: GCF_028696615.1. GTDB lineage: Bacteria > Pseudomonadota > Gammaproteobacteria > Immundisolibacterales > Immundisolibacteraceae > Immundisolibacter. The sequence goes on from NZ_JAQVGQ010000282.1 coordinate 379, forward strand.
TGGCGCTGGCGACGTCGCTGTTCGGGCTCAGCGTGGCGCCGCTCGGGCTGCGCGCGCTGGCGTTTCTGGCGGTGCTGTTCGGCTTTGGCGTGGCGCTGGGTCTGTTCGGCTGCGCGCTGGTGCTGCGTTACGGCCCGGCCGCCGAGTGGCTGATCTGGCCCATCCCGGCCGTCCTGTCGCCGTTCGTGGGCGTGTTCTACCCGCTCGCCACGCTGCCCGGCTGGATGCAGACCATCGGCTGGTGGCTGCCGCCGGCGCATGTGTTCGAGGGTCTGCGGGCGCTGCTAGCCGGTGGCGCCATGCCGCTGGCCGAGCTGGCACTGGCGGCGGCGCTCACGGCCGGCCATCTGCTGCTGGCCGGCTGGCTGCTGCGGCGTGTGTTCGCCCGTGCCCGGCGCAGCGGCCTGCTGGCGCGCTACAGCGCCGAGAGCGCCGCCTGACGGCGGCGTCAGCCAGTCAGCACGAACTCCAGCACGAACTTGCTGCCCAGATAGCCGAGCGCCAGCAGGCCGAAACCGGCCAACGTCCAGTTGACGGCGGTCTGGCCGCGCCAGCCGGCGTACCGGCGGCCGATCAGCAGCGTGCCGATCACCAGCCAGGCGCCGATGGACAGTGCGGTTTTCTCGACCAGATGCGGCGCGAAGATGTCGCCCAGGAACAGCACGCCCGACATCAAGGCCAGCGTGAGGGCTGCAAAGCCGAGCGCCAGCAGCTGAAACAGCAGCCGCTCCATGTCGCCGAGCGGCGGCAGCGCCCGCAGCACGCCGCCCGGCGCATGCCGGCGCAGGCGCAGATCCTGATAGGCCATCACCAGCGCCTGCAGCGCGGCCAGCGCCAGCAGCGCATAGGCGGCCAACGACAGCGCCACGTGCACGACGAGCGGTGCGGCGTCGCCCACCGGCAGCGGTGTCGAGTGGTCGGGCAGCAGCATCAGCAGCACCGACAGGCCGGCCAGCGGCGCCAGCACCACGCCGAGGTTGTCGACCCCGCGCAGCGCCGACACGCCGGCGAACAGCAGCATCACCACCGCCGCCAGCAGCGACACGGCGTTGCCGAAACCGAGCGTCAGCGCCGCGCCTTCTGGGATCACCGCGGCCAGCAGGCCAAGGTGCGCCAAGGCCAACGCCAGTGCGGCCAGACGCAACGGGCGGCGTCCGCCCGCCGGTGCGCGCAGCCGGCGGGCGTAGCCGGCGCCGAGCAGCAGGTAGGCAAGGGCGAGCAACAGCGACAGGTAGGCGGGCATGGGTGACCAGGCGGCAGCGGCAGGCTGCCGATTCTACCGGCAGCCGCTGCCGGCCTTCGGTGTCGCGCGGGAGTTTCGGTTTGGCAGGCGGTCAGGCCGCTTCGACCTGGCGCGCGGCGCGCGGGGCGGGGCCCTGGCTGTACAGCAGGTCGACGCTGTGCAGCAGCAGCATGTCGTCGCCGTGATCGGCTTGCGCCAGGGCGGCCAGCACGGCCGGGTTGCTGTCGATCATGGCGATCACGCGCGCGCCGCGGCGCTCGGCCTGGGCGATGGCGGCCAGCTTGCTGGCGCCGACGTCGTCGCGCCAGCCGTGTGGTGTGAACCAGGCCAGTTGGTCGACGAAGCGCAGGTCGGTGCCGGCCGCCAGCTCGTTCAGGCAGCGCAGCGTGTCCTGGCGCAGGAATTCCGGCCGCGCCGAATTGATGCCAACCGCCGTGTGTGGCTGGCCGTGCAGCCAGGCGGCCAGCGTCAGCAGGCCCCGGAACGGTGCATGGGCCAGACGGGCGATGTCGCCGCGGCGGCGCTGCTGCTGGTACCAGGCGAGCACCTGCGGCTGCTCGGCGGCCGGCACGCGGCAGCGCTCGAGCACGGTCTCGATGCCGCGCCCGAACGGGTCGAGCGAGGCCGGCTCGAGGTCCGCGAAATAGGCGCTGCCGTGGCTGGCGTCGTAGGCGCGCAGCAGGCTGGTGACGGCCAGGCGCATGTCCAGGAAGGTGTCGTCGACATCGAACAGCACCAGCAGGCGGCGGTCTGCGAAGCGCTGCAGGCTGCGTTGGTGGTGGTTCAGCAATACGCGGGTCCAGTCGCGCATGGTCACAACCTCGATCGGTAGAGCGTCGGCACGCATGCTGGGGAGCGCCGGTTAAACTTTCGTGACTCCTGCCAACTGGAAGCATGCTTCATGCCGCAACTGCTACTGGCATCCACCTCGCCGCGCCGGCGCGACCTGCTGGCCCAGCTCGGCGTGGTGTTCGAGGTGCTGGCGGTGGCGGTCGACGAGCGGCCGCTGGCGGCCGAGCTGCCAGCCGATCACGTCTGTCGGCTGGCGCTGGCCAAGGCGCGCGCCGGCGCGGCCGGGGCGGCGCCGGGCGACTGCGTGCTGGGGGCAGACACCGTGGTGGTGCTGGATGGCGAGATCTTCGGCAAGCCGGCGCACGCCCAGCACGCGGCCGACATGCTGCGTCGTCTGTCCGGGCGCACGCACGCGGTGCTGAGTGCCGTGGCCTGCCTGCACGAGGGCGCACACGAGCTGCGCCTGAGCGAGAGTCGCGTCACGTTCCGGCCGCTGGCGGCGGACGAGATCGCCGCCTACTGCACCACCGGCGAGCCGCTCGACAAGGCCGGCGCGTATGCCATCCAGGGCCGGGCGG
>NZ_JAQVGQ010000057.1 GCF_028696615.1 Immundisolibacter sp.
CTGGGTGTTCGGGGTGATCGGCAGCCTGCTGTCGGGCCTCGGTTTTTACATGCTGCACAACACGCTACAGGTGAACGCCACTCAAATGGCGCCGCAGGCGCGCGGTGCGGAGGTGTCGATCTTCGCCGCCAGCTTTTTCATGGGCCAAGCCGCCGGCGTGACGCTGACCGGCTGGCTGACCACGCACATTGGCAGCGCCGCCGCCATCGGCATCGGCGGCGTCGCGTTGCTGTGCATTGGGCTCGGCTTCGGGCAGGCAGTGGCGCGGCGCCACGCCGTGCGCTGAAGGCGTGTGAATTTTTCAAGCTCCGAGGCCGGCCAGAGATGGCCGGACGCGGATCAGCCCGCAAGGGCTCGATTCGCGTGAGCCGTCCGGGCGTGTACCGGACGGGCGACGCAAGCAATGCGCAGGACGCGCATTTCTTCACAAACGCTGACCCCAGCCTTGGCAACTGCATCGGCATGCCGTGCAGCGCGGCACTCGCCAGCGCCGGCCGCAGTGAATCTGGAATGCAGGCAACGCCTGCCCGGTCATGTACCGGGCGGCGCTGCCTGCCTCAGCGTTTCCCGAACGGCACGCGCATCATTCGGCGAGGTACCGAATCAATCGGCACTCGCCGCGCCGCCAGCCAACGCCAGCCAGGTGGACACCACCGTGTCGGGGTTCAGCGACACGCTGCCGATGCCCTGCTCGACTAACCACTGCGCCAAATCGGGATGATCGGACGGTCCCTGACCGCAGATGCCGACGTATTTGCCAGCGCGCCGGCAAGCGTCGATGGCGAGCTTCATCAGGGCCTTGACGGCAGGATCGCGCTCGTCGAACTCGCCGGCCACCAGCCCCGAATCGCGATCCAGGCCCAACGTGAGCTGGGTGAGATCGTTTGAACCGATCGAGAAACCGTCGAAATGGTCGAGGAACTGGTCGGCCAGCACGGCGTTGGACGGCAGCTCACACATCATGATCAACCGCAGGCCATTGCCACCGCGCTTGAGCCCCTGCTCGGCCAGCAGTTCGGTCACCTGCCGCGCCTCGCCGAGCGTGCGCACGAACGGGATCATGATTTCGATGTTGGTCAGGCCCATGATGTCGCGGACCTTCTTCAGCGCCCGGCATTCGAGTGCAAAGCAGTCACGGAAGCTTTCGGCGATGTAGCGCGAGGCGCCGCGGAAACCCAGCATCGGGTTTTCCTCGTGCGGCTCGTACAACTCACCGCCGAGCAGGTTGGCGTACTCGTTGCTCTTGAAGTCCGACATGCGCACGATCACCGGCTTCGGCCAGAACGCCGCGCCCAACGTGGCGATACCCTCGACCAGCTTTTCGACGAAGAAAGTCTGCGGGTCCGGATAGCCGGCGATGATCTCGTCGATGGCGCCACGCAGCTCGGCACCGAGCGTGGCGTAATTGATCAGCGCCTTCGGGTGCACGCCGATGCCGCGGTTGATGAGGAACTCCAGCCGCGCCAGGCCCACACCGGCGTTCGGCAGGCTGGCGAAGTCGAACGCCCGCTCCGGGTTGCCGATGTTCATCATGATCTTGGTCGGCGGCTCGGGCATGGCATCCAGGCGCACCTCGCTGACCTCGCTCTCGAGCGCGCCCTCGTAGATGAAACCTGTATCGCCCTCGGCGCAGGACACCGTCACCGCCTGGCCGGTCACCAGGCGCTCGGTGGCATTGCCGCAACCGACCACCGCTGGGATGCCGAGTTCGCGGGCGATGATGGCGGCATGACAGGTGCGCCCGCCGCGGTTGGTGACGATGGCCGACGCGCGCTTCATCACCGGCTCCCAATCGGGGTCGGTCATGTCGGCCACCAGCACCTCGCCCGGCTGCAGCTCGCCCATACGCGCCGGGCTGTCCACCACGCGCACGTTGCCGATACCGATGCCCTGTCCTACGCTGCGGCCGCTGACCAGCACCTTGGACTTTTCCTTCAGCCGATAGCGGCGCAGCACCTGCGAGTCGCCGCGCGCCTTCACCGTCTCCGGCCGTGCCTGCAGGATGTACAGCTGGCCGTCCTCGCCGTCCTTGCCCCATTCGATGTCCATGGGGCGACCGTAGTGGTCCTCGATGATCAGCGCTTGGCGGGCCAGCGATTCGACCTCGGCATCGGTCAGACAAAACCGCCGCCGGTCGGCCTCCGGCACCTCCACGGTAGTGGTCGAACGACCGGCGCAGGCCGAATCGGTATAAATCATCTTGATCAGCTTGCTGCCGCGATGGCGGGAGATCACCGCGGGGCGGCCGGCGCGCAGCGTCGGCTTGTGCACGTAGAACTCATCCGGGTTCACCGTACCCTGCACCACCGTCTCGCCCAAACCGTACGAGCCGGTCACGAACACCACGTCGCGGAAGCCGGACTCGGTGTCCAGCGTGAACATCACGCCGCTGGCGCCGATGTCACTGCGCACCATGCGCTGGATGCCGGCCGACAGTGCCACGTGTTCGTGCGCGAACCCCTGGTGCACGCGATAGGCGATCGCGCGATCGTTGTAGAGCGAGGCGAACACATGCCGCACCGCCTGCAGCACCTGGTCGGCACCGCGGATGTTGAGGAAGGTTTCCTGCTGACCGGCGAACGAGGCATCCGGCAGGTCTTCGGCCGTGGCCGAGGAGCGCACCGCCACCGACACGTCGCCCTGATCGCCGCACAGCTTGCGATAGGCGTCGACGATGGCCTGCTCCAGGCCATCCGGGAACGGCTGCGCGAGCAGCCAGCCGCGAATTTTCTCGCCGGTACGCGCCAGCGCCGCCACATCGTCGACATCCAGGGCATCGAGCTCCGCCTTGATGCGCTGCGCCAAGCCGTCCTTGGCCAGGAAATCGCGATAAGCCCGCGCCGTGGTGGCAAACCCGCCTGGCACCCGCACACCCAGCGGCTGCAGGTGACTGATCATCTCCCCCAACGAGGCGTTCTTGCCACCCACCTGGTCGACGTCGTGCATGCCAAGGGTGTCGAACCAACGCAGATATTCGGCCATGCGGCACTCCGGACTGGTGAAAAATAGGCAAACCGCCGGCAGCCGCGCGTGAAGCCCGGGTGCCCCACGCCACACGTCGCGAAGCCACTGCCAACACCGGTCGGCTATTTTGCCAGAGCCTTCCCCTGCCCGCCCCGAGCGCGGACACCGGCGCGGCGCGCCGGCGCCACACCTGACTCGGATCAACGCGTGTTTTTGCTTTGTTTAAAGCCCGCCTTTATAATTCGGCCGTGTCTCGTCGTAGTGCGGTGTCGCACCGCACCTTTTAAGGTGTTTTTGTTTCAGCCTCTTAGGGGATCAATATGCAAAACAAACTGATCATCGGCAAACTCGCTGCGGTTGCCCTGTTTGCCACCCTGGCCACCGGTTGCGCCACCAAGGGCTACGTGAACGAGCAGGTCGCCCAAGCCAAGTCGGCTGCCGACAGCGCCCAGGCCACCGCCAATGCCGCTTCCTCGAAGGCGGACGCCGCCAGCGCCAAAGCCAGCGAAGCCTTGGCCGCCGCGCAGGCCGCTCAGCAGTGCTGCGTCGATACCAACGAAAAGATCGACCGCATGTTCAAGAAGTCGATGCTGAAGTAAGCACCCGCTTACCAAGCATTCCAAAAAGCGGGGTCGGCTCTGGCTGACCCCGCGTTTTTTATGGTTCATTCAACGCGGCGGCGTTCTCTGGAGGACGCTGAAAAATTTCTTCCCTGGAATTTTTTCGCCTCGCGTCGGCGCGGCACGCGCCCACAGGGGTTACCGTTTCTCGTTTCACGCCAGGGGCAGCCTCACAAGCAGGGAGTGCCGAATGAACTCGCGCCTCCTGCTAGGGAAGGGCTGAAAAATTCCGTCCATGGAATTTTTCAGCTCGCCGTCGCGCGGTACACGCCCGCGCGACGCTCCATGAATCAATGGCTTACGCCCTTGATTCATGCCGGGGCATCCTGCCCCGGAGGGAACCGCTGAATAAATCAGCGGTCTAGAAAACACGGCAGCGCAGTACGCCGCTGCGCGGCGATCGATGAATCGCCTTCCCTGCCCGCCCCCGCCGCACACCCCGCGAGGGCGACGCCGCGTTGTCGTCAACGCCCAATAGCGAGCGTTTCATGGGGCTTTCGGTATGCATCCAGCTGCGGCGAATCGTCGGGTTGGGTGATCGGTACCGGAATGCCGGTAGGCTTGGCCAGTTCCCGGCGCACCGCTACCCAATCGACGTCGGCCGTAGCCACCCCGCGGCTGGCGAGCAGGCGCGCGATTTCGCCGAGCGCCCCTTCCCTGCGGCCTTTTTCCTCTTTCAGCGGGGGGTGCACTTCCAGGTAGGTGACACCGAAAGCCTGACCGATCTTGTAGGGCTGGCTGACGAAATTCACCTTGACCCCCGGCGTCACCTGATTGAACAGGGTGGCGATATCCTCCGGATACAGGCGCAAACAACCGTGCGTGACGCGCATGCCGATGCCATACGGCTTGTTGGTGCCATGAATCAGGTAGCCAGGCACGCCGAGCCTGAGGGCGAACTGACCGAGGGGATTGTCCGGTCCGGCCGGCACTACGGGCGGCAGGATGTCACCCTTGGCGGCATGCTCGATGCGGATCGATTCCGGCGGCGTCCAGGTGGGGTTGGGAACCTTCTGCGTGATTTGCGTCACCCCGAGCGGGGTCCGCCAATCGTAGCGGCCGATGCTGATCGGGTAGGTTTCTACCTGCGGGATACCGCCGCGTGCCGGCAGGTAGTAATAAAGCCGCATCTCGGGGATGTTGATGACGATGCCTTCGCGCGGCGCCATCGGCAGGATGTGCTGGGTCGGCAACACCACCTGTGTGCCTTCACCGGGCATCCATGGATCGACGCCGCGGTTGGCCATCTTGATTTCGGTATAACCCAGACCGCCGCGGCGGGCGATATCAAGCAGCGTGTCTTCGTGGCGCGCCGTCACTACTTTGACCTGTCCGATCAGGTCCACGTCGCTGGGGGGCAGCGGCACGGTGTCCGCCCGCGCATGCAGGGCCAGCGCGCCGAGCAGCGGCAGCAGGGAACGTAGCCAGGTGTGGGGGGCGGTCACGCGCGGGAACTCTCGGATGCGGCAGCCAAAGGGCGGGAAGTCTAGCAAATCGCCCCGCCTGCACAGGCTGTGCCGCATCTCAAACCAGACCGCCCGCCCGCAAATCCGCCAAAAAGATCGTGTCCTGCCAGGCCGGCCGTTCACGCAGTACCGCCAACCAGCGCCGTACGGCCGGATACGGTGCGAAATCAACACCGAGCGGCAGCAGCGCCGGCACGCTCGCCCCGAGCGCGATGTCGGCGATGGAGTAGCCGTCGGCCACGCAGTCGCGCCCGCCCAGCTGCCGCCCGAGTATGCCGAGCAGGAAGGCCATGCGCTGGCTGGCAGCAACATCGTCGTGGCCGCCGACACGCGCCTGGTACAACGCCATCAGCGCCGGGATGACCGTGCTCGCCTCCCAGCCAAGCCACTGCAACACCCGCCCCCGCCGGCGCGGGTCGGTGGGCAGCAGCGGTGTCGGGCCGCGGCTGTCACACAGGTATTGCAGGATGGCCGCCGATTCCCACAGGATGAAGCCGTCGTCGTCCAGGATGGGCGTCAGACCGTTCGGGTTGAGCGCCCGCAGCGGCGCGTCGGCCGGGCGCAATTCAGTGGCCGGGTCGACGTCGATCAGCTCGAAGTCGACTCCCAGCTCGCGCAGCAGCACGGCGACCTTGAGGGCGTTGTGCGAACCCGGGTGATCGGCCCGCGGCAGGATGTGATAGAGGCGAAGCACGTTCAGAACACCCGCTGCCAGGGATAAATGGTTTCGATCGCGAAATAGCCGTGCCGGGCCAGTGGATCGGCGTCGTGCAAAAGGCGCGCCTGCTGCGGCGAGTCAGCCTCGAAGATGTTGATGGCGTTTTCGAAGCCGCTGCATGGCCCGCCGCTCACGAGCTTGCCGCTGGCGCGCAGCTCGGTGAGGTGCTTCAAGTGCGCCGCCAGCACGCCGGCAAGACCGCTCGGCACGCCCTGCGCCTCGATGTCGGCCTGACTTGGCAGGCGCTGGTGGCAGATGGCGTCGTCGATGTAAGCGAACGCAGTCGGCGGCAACTCGCCGCGCAGGCGCGCGACGGCGTTCGCGTCGAAGCGGGAAATGACCACGTATTGCATCGCTATTCCTCCTCGGCGGGGGTTCGCGGCTGAAGACGCTCCCACAGTTTCCTGACCACAAGGATGCTGCGCCAATCGACGGCGGCCGGCAACACAGGCCGGCCGCATGGCGCCTCGATCAGGTGCGCGCGATGCGCTCGAGACCACCCAGGTACGGGCGCAGCACGTCGGGCACCACGATCGAGCCGTCCGCCTGCTGGTAGTTTTCGAGCACCGCCACCAGCGTGCGGCCGACGGCGAGGCCGGAGCCGTTCAGCGTGTGCAGCAGTTCGGGCTTGCCGGTGGCGGGGTTGCGCCAGCGGGCCTTCAGGCGCCGCGCCTGAAAGTCGCCGAAGTTGGAGCAGGACGAGATTTCCCGGTACTTGCCCTGCCCCGGCAGCCACACCTCGAGGTCGTAGGTCTTGGCGGACGCGAAGCCCAGGTCGCCGGTGCACAGCACCATCACCCGGTACGGCAGGCCGAGCCGCTGCAGCACGGTTTCTGCGTCGGCGGTGAGTTCCTCGTGCGCCTGCCAGGAGGTTTCCGGCGGCACCAGGCGCACCAGTTCGACCTTCTCGAACTGGTGCTGGCGGATCATGCCGCGGGTGTCCTTGCCGTAGCTGCCGGCCTCGCGGCGAAAACACGGCGTATGGGCGACCAATTTCAACGGCAGCTCGCCCGCCTCGACGATGCGCTCGCGCACGATGTTGGTGACCGGCACCTCGGCGGTGGGGATGAGGTAGTAGTCATCGCGCGCGGCGAACAGATCCTCCTCGAACTTCGGCAATTGGCCGGTGCCGAGCAGGCTGTCGGCGTTGACCAGGTACGGCACGTACAGCTCGGTGTAACCATGCTCGCGGGTGTGCAGATCGAGCATGAACTGCGTCAGCGCCCGCTGCAGCGCGGCGAGCGGGCCGCGCAGCAGGCTGAAACGGGCGCCGGCGATCTTGCTGGCAGTCTCGAAATCGAGCCCACCGAGCGCCTCGCCCAAGTCCACGTGATCGCGCGGCTCGAAATCGAACGCCGGCGGCTGCCCCCAGCGGCGCAGCTCGACGTTGTCGTCCTCGCTCCTTCCCTGCGGCACCGACTCGTGCGGCAGGTTCGGGATTTCGAGGCAATAGGCGTCCAGTGCGTCGTGCACGGCCTTCAGATCGGCTTCGAGCTGCGCCAGGCGCTCGCCGACGCCCGTCATCTGCGCCAGCAGCGGGGCGGCATCTTCGCCGCGCCGCTTGGCCTCGCCGACTGCCTTCGAAACCCGGTTGCGCTCGGCCTGCAGCCGCTCGGTTTCGGTCTGCAGCGCCTTGCGGCGGGCTTCCAAGTCCGCCAGGCGCCGCAGGTCGAGCGTAAAGCCGCGCCTGGCCAGCGCGGCCGCGATGGCTTCCGGCTCGCGGCGCAGCCGTTGCGGGTCGAGCACAGGTCAGTCCTTGAGCGCTTCGATGATCATCTCGGCCGCCTGCACCGTCATGCGCGTGAGCGCCTCGCGCGTGGCGGCACCGATGTGCGGGCACAGCACCACGTTGTCGAGCGCCAGCAGCTCCGGATGATTGGGCGGCTCGGCCTCGTACACGTCGAGCCCGGCGCCGGCGATCTGCCCCTGTTGCAGCGCCGCGATCAGCGCCGGCTCGTCCACCACCTCGCCGCGGGCGGTGTTGATGAAGATGGCGTTGGGTTTCATGCGCGCGAACTGCGCGGTGCTGAAAAGATTCCGCGTCGAATCCAGCAGCGGCACGTGCACGGTGATGTAGTCGGCGGCGTCGATGACGTCGTCTACCGTTTCTACCTTGCGCACGCCGTGCTCGGCCATGCCGGCGACCTCTACGAACGGGTCGTAGCCGACCACCTGCATGTCGAAGGCCAGCGCGCGTTTGGCCACCAGCTTGCCGATGTTGCCGAAGCCGACGATGCCGAGTGTTTTGCCGGCGAGTTCCACGCCCGTGAAGCGGTCGCGGTCCCAGCCCTCGCGCGAGCGCACGTAGCGGTCGGCGGCGGCAATGTTGCGCGACACCGCCAGCATCAGGCCGAACACCAGCTCGGCGACCGACACCACGTTGGCCTGCGGCGTGTTGCGCACGACAAGACCCTTTTCCTTGGCGTAGGCGAGGTCCACCTTGTCGAGCCCGCTGCCGGCGCGAGCGACGATCTTGAGTTTTTTGGCGTTGTCGATGACGGCCCTGGAGACCCGCGTGTAGGTCTTGATCATCAGCGCGTCGTAGTCGCCGATGATGCGTGCCAAGGTCTCCTCGTCCGTGCGCTCGCGCACGTCGACGTCGAAATGCTGGCGCAGCAGGTCGATGCCGGCCGGCTCCAGGGTTTCTGCTACCAGAACGCGTTTTTTGCTCATGTCCGCTCAGAGTTTGTGAAGAAATGCGCGTCCTGCGCACGTCTTGCGTCGCCCGTCCGGTACATGCCCGGACATGCTCAAGCGAATCGAGCCCTTTACGGAAACGCTGATGTATTCAGCGTTTTCCGTCCGGGGCGCGATGCCCCGGCTTGAATCAAGGGCATGAGCCCTTGATTCACGGAGCGTCGCGCGGGCGTGTACCGCGCGACGGCGAGCTGGAAAATTCCAGGGAGGGAATTTTTCAGCATTTCCATACAGGCTCGATTCGCGTCCGGCCATCCCTGGCCGGCCTGAGAGCTTGAAAAACTCACAAGCTCTCAGGCCAGGTAGTGGTCCAGCACCTTGATGATGCGGTACGCCGCCGTGACCGTCGGCACCGGGATGCCAAGCTCGCGGCCTTTGTCGACGAAGGGTTTTACGATGTAGTCGACCTCGGTCTTCTTGCCGCGCACCACGTCGTCGTGCATGGAGGTGCGCCCGGCGTAGCCCTGCGCCTTCATACGCTCGCCGAAGCCGAGCATCAGCTGCACGGCGTCTTCCTCGGTCGCGCACTCGTAGACGTCCTTCAGGCGCGACAGCGGCGCGTAGAAGTTCTGCGGCGTGTAACCGAGCGCGCCGTACACCGCCAGCAGCTCGCGCGAAATCGCCACGTAATGCTCGGCGCCCTCGCGCAGCGTCATGCCGTGCACGAAGGTCAGCTCGCTGTTGCCAGCCAGCGTGCTCACCGACCAAGCCGACGCGTTGCAGATCTGCGCCAGTTTTTCCCACAGCACCTGGCGGATGCAGTCCACCGCCTTGGCGCCGAGGCCGGCCTTGTTGAAGGCGTCGGCCAGCGCCTGTGCGCGCGGGCTCACGGTGCCGTCCAGCTCGCCAAAATAGGCGGTGGTCGGCACGGTGACGTGATTTTTGACGAAGCCCGGCGCCTCGAGCGTGCCACCCTCGATGGTGGAAGCCCCCATCACCCTGGCCGGATCGCCGATCCAGCGGGTCAGGATGTCTTCCTTGACGATGGTGTTCTGTACCGAGCAAACGGTCTTGACGCGGCTTTTCAGGCAATCCGCCGAAGCCAGCGCGCTGTCGCTGTCCTTGGCCTTGGTGGCCAGGATCAGGTAATCGAACTCGCCCTTGGCGTCGGCCGGGTTGCTCACCGCGCTGAGGTTGTCACGGACGTGGTGCTCGCCGCGCACGCCCTCGATGCGCAGCCCGTCGCGGGCGATGGCCTCGGCATGGGCCGGGCGCGCGATCAGCGTAACGTCGACGCCACTTTCCGCCAAGTAGCCACCGATCACCGACCCCAAACCACCAGCACCGAGTATGCAAACGCGCATGATGAAACACTCCTACGGATGAACTGCATTGGGCGCGTAGCGCCTTGCAAAGGGGCGATTGTTTTGGCGCCGCCGCGGCGGTGTCAACGCGGGCCGAGGAAAACCGCCGTTCAGATCGCGTCCGGGCCGGTCTCGCCGGTGCGGATGCGCACCACCTGCTCCAAGGGGCTCACGAAAATCTTGCCGTCGCCGATCTTGCCGCTGTGGGCGGCGCGGGCGATCGCCTCGACCACGCGCTCGACGTCCTCGTCACGCACGGCCACCTCGATGCGCATCTTGGCAATAAAATCGACCACGTATTCGGCGCCACGGTAGATCTCGGTGTGGCCCTTCTGGCGCCCGAAGCCGCGCACCTCGGTCACCGTCATGCCGGTGATGCCGATCTCGCCGAGCGCGTCGCGCACGTCGTCGAGCTTGTGCGGCTTGATCACCGCCGTGACGAGTTTCATACCCCTGCTCCCTGTTGTCTGGCCTGCGGCGCCTGGCACGCACCGGGTCGGATAAGGTACAACGAAAGCCACTGCCGCTCCGTCCTGCAATGGCACATATCTGTGGCCGCTTCGCTCCTTCGCCAAGCGGCGAACTGCACATCGGCTCGCTGCTTGCGGCCGTGGGCAGCTACCTGGCCGCCCGACACGCCGGCGGGCGCTGGCTGCTGCGCATCGACGACCTCGACCCGCCGCGCGTGGTGCCCGGCGCCGCCGACGCCATCCTGCGCAGCCTGGAAGTCCACGGCCTGTGCTGGGACGGCGAAGTGTTGTGGCAAAGCCAGCGCGGCGAGGCGTACCACGCAGCGCTCGACACGCTGCGCGCGGCCGGCCTGATCTATCCATGCGCCTGCACCCGGCGCGAGCTGACGGCCATTGCGCGCGCCGGTGTGGACGGGCCGATCTATCCCGGCACCTGCCGTCACGGCCTGCCAGCCAATCGCGGCGCTCGCGCCTGGCGCCTGCGCGTGGCCGACACGCGCATCGATTTTTGCGATGCCATCCAGGGCCAGCAGTCGCAGCAGTTGGCACAAGCAGTGGGCGATTTCGTGGTGCAGCGCGCCGACGGGCTCGTCGCCTACCAACTCGCCACCGTCGTCGACGACGCCTTTCAGGGCGTCACGCAAGTGGTGCGAGGCGTCGACCTGCTCGCCTCCACCGCCCGCCAGATTTACCTGCAGCGGTGTCTTGGCCTGCCGCAGCCGGACTATGCCCACCTGCCGCTGCTGGTCGACGCCCGCGGCGCCAAGCTCGGCAAGCAGACTGGCGCCAAACCGCTGGACGCCGCGCGCGCCAGCGACAACCTGCGCCGCGTACTCACCGCGCTGCGCCTGCCGCCGCCGGCCGAGCTGCACGGCGCGCCGCCAGCGACGCTGCTGCAATGGGCGGTGGCGCACTGGAACCCCGCCGCACTCGCCGGCGTGGATGCCTGCGCGGTGCCGTAGGGAGCCGCTTACGTCTTGACGCTCCGGGGCCGGATGCCCCGGCCTGAATCAAGGGCGTAAGCCATTGATTCACTGAGTGTCGCGCGGGCGTTTACCGCGCCCTCAGGCCGTATCCGGGCGATAGGTCCAGCCGTACTCGCCGTGATAGATCATCAGTCGCGTCATACCGCCATCCACGGTGATGTTCTGCCCGGTGATGAAGCCGCTTTTGGGATCGCACAGAAACATCACCGCGTTGACGATATCGGCCGGATTGCCGACGCGACCGGCCGGATGCTGGCGCGCATCGGGGCCCTCGATATGGCCGCCGCGGGTGTCGATCCAGCCCGGCGAGATGGAATTGACGCGCGCCGTACCGGCCAGCGTGATGGCCATGGCGTGCGTCAGCGCACTGATGGCGCCCTTGGCGGCGGTGTAGCTTTCGGTGTTCGGCTGACTCATCGACTGCCGGGTCGACGAGATGTTGACGATGCTCGCTGCGGGGTTGAAATGGCCCATGAACAGCTGCGTCAACAGAAAAGGCGCCGCCGCGCCGACCCGCAGCACGTAATTGAAATCGTCGTAAGAGCAGGTATCGAGCCCACCGCGCGACAGACAGGCATTGTTGATCAGATAGTCGACGGCGCCGTGATCCGCGATCACCTTGGCGGCAAACGCCCTCAGCACGGCCTCGTCGGCAATGTCACCCACGAAGTAGTCGTTGTCCTTCACGTCGATGCAACAGACGGCGACACCTTGCCCGGCAAACGCATCGCAAATCGCCCGCCCGATGCCCTGCGCACCGCCCGTCACCACGGCCACTTTTGGTTTGCTCATCATTCGATTTCCTGAGGGATATGCCGAAAAATTCCCTCCCTGGAATTTTGCAGCTCGCCGTCGCGCCGTACACGCCCGCGCGACACTCAGTGAATCAATGGCTTACGCCCTTGATTCAGGCCGGGGCATCCTGCCCCGGACGAAACACACTGAATAAATCAGCGCTTCCTGAAGAAACCCTCAAAAATCCCAGCACAGCAAACCACGATTGATTCAGCCTGCCTGCCCTGAACAGGAAGCCCCGGCGGAATTGACATGCCCAAGCCTGCACGACCGCCACCGCGGCGGTCATGACTCGTATCGCGGCGTGCTGCGCAGCCGATCCGCCAAGCCCGAATCGCGCTCCAGCCGCCGGGTAATTGCAGCGGCGAAGGTGACCTCGCTGCCCCACACGGTGACGCCGTCCCGGGCACGGGTGATGGCGGTGTAGATGAGTTCGCGCGCCAGCAGCGGATTCGGCTGCGGCGGCAGGATCAGCAGCACGCGCCGGAACTCGCTGCCCTGGCTTTTGTGCACGGTGAGCGCGTAGGCGGATTCGTGCGCCGGCAGACGGCTTGGGGCGAGCGCGCGCGGGGCGCCATCCGCGCCGACGAACCAGGCGCGCAGATTGCCGCCGGCATCGGGCAGCAGCAGGCCAAGGTCGCCATTGAAAAGACCGAGCGCGTAGTCGTTGCTGCCGATCAAAAGGGGCCGGCCGGGGTAGTTCACCGCCTGCCCGCGGATGAGGCCGCGGCGGTGCAGCGCGCGCTCGATGGCGGTGTTGACACCGGCCACGCCGAACGGCCCCTCGCGCAGCGCCGTCAGCACCTGGAACTCGCCGAGCCG
>NZ_JAQVGQ010000283.1 GCF_028696615.1 Immundisolibacter sp.
CGGAACGCCTGCGCAGCCTCGTTCGCCACGCCTTCGGTTCCCGTCAGCTGGCCGATCTGTTCGAGGCTGCGGGCGACGTCGTCCAGGCTGCGCGGCTCGTTGATGAATACCGGGATGCCCAGTGCGCGCAGGCGGTCGAGGTGGGTATCGCGGTTGCCGCTGCGCCAGGCGACGACGAGGTCGGGGCGCAGGGCGGCAACCGCCTCGAGATCCACCTTCGTGTAGCCGCCCACCTGGGGCAGCGCCGTCGCCTCGGGCGGGTAGTCGCTGTAGGCCACCACGCCGACGACCGCTGGGCCCGCGCCGGCGGCGAAGAGCAGCTCGGTGATGTGCGGCGCGAGGCTGACGATGCGCTTGGCCGGCGTCTCGAGCCGCACGGTGTTGCCGGCGTCGTCGGTGAGGTCGATGGCGGCGTGCGCTGGTTGTGACAGGGCGGCCGCGACGCACAGGGTGAAAAAGACGAAGCTGCGGGCGGTGCCGGTGCGGTGTGAGGGTCGGATCATTGCGTGGAGTCCATTTCGGTTGTCGGGGGCGGGTGTCGCACGCCTTGCCCGCCCGTGTCTCGCTGTGCCCCGAGGCATTCCGCCAGGGCCTGTTCCAGTCGTGCCCAGCCGGCTTCGCCCGCCGGCAGGCCGAAGCGCAGCGAAGCGGGTTGCTCGAACAGGCGGACGAGGATGCCGCGCCGCGCCAGCGCGTCGTGCAACTGGGCGGCGTCGGCACGCTGCACCCATTTGAACAGCGAGGGTCCGGTGGCAGCACCGAGTCCGGCAGCGCTCAGCACCTGCATGAGGCGCTTGCCTTCGCTGGCCAGCCGCTCGCGCATGGCGGCCTGCCAGACCGTGTCGTTCAGGGCCACGCGCGCCACATGCCGTGCCGGACCGCCGATCGTCCATGGACCCAGCCGTTCCTCCAGCCGCGTGCGCACGGCCTCGGGGCCGAAGACGAAGCCGACCCGCGCACCGGCGAGGCCGAAGAACTTGCCCAGCGAGCGCAACACCACCAGCCCGTCGGCGCCCGCGAGCGGGACCAGGCTGGCCGCCGGCGTGTCGTCGATGAAGGCTTCGTCCACCACCAGCCAGCCTCCGCGTGCAGCGAGCCGGGCGTGCCAGTCGAGCAGCCGGGCGCGATCGAAATGGGCACCGGTCGGGTTGTTGGGCTGCACCAGCACGACGATGTCGCTGTGGTCCACCGCTGCTTCCGCCGCGTCGATGTGGGCGGTGAAGAAGCGAGGCCGGCGCTCGCGCCAGGCATGGGCATGCTCCGCATAGCTCGGCGCCAGCAGACTGACACGTGCGCCGGGCAGCACCGAGGGCAGGCACTGGATTGCAGGTTGCGAACCGGCGACGGGCAGCAGCGCGGTGCTGCCGTAATAGGCGGCGGCGGCGGCCTCCAGACAGTCGTCCTCTTCCGGGAGGCGGTGCCAGGCCGAAGCCGGGATAGCTGGCGCAGGGTAGGCATGCGGATTGATGCCGGTCGACAGGTCGAGCCAGTCGTCCAGCGGAATGCCGTAGCGTTGCGCCGCACGACGCAGGCGGCCGCCGTGCTCAAGCATGGGCCAGCCCCGTGAAGTGCAGGATCAGTGCAAGGCCGGTGGCGACGGCCAGCCACAGCAGCGTGCCGCGACGCACCAGCGCGATGGCGGCGCGGAGCGAGCCGGCATCCGGTGCCGGGCCTTCGCCCAGCGGCGGGCGCTCCTCCCACTGGCCGTGGTAGATCGCACCACCGCCCAGTGCCACGCCGAGGGCGCCGGCGCCAGCCGCCATGACCGGGCCGGCGTTGGGGCTGTCCCAGGCCGGCGCCTGCACACGCCAGCAGGCGAGCGCACGACGGGTGTTGCCGAGCAGGGCGTAGGTCAGCGCGGTCAGGCGCGCGGGCAGGGCGTTGAGCACGTCGTCGATGCGCGCGGCCGCCCAGCCGAAGCGCAGGTAGCGCGGCGTGCGGTAGCCCCACATCGCGTCCAGGGTGTTCGCCAGCCGGAACAGCAGCACGCCAGCGCCACCGCCGAGCAGGAACCAGAACAGGGCGCCGAACACCGCGTCGTTGCCGTTCTCCAGCACCGATTCGGTGCCGGCGCGGGCGACACCCGCAGGATCGAGTTCGCGCGTGTCGCGGCTGACGATCCAGCCGACGCGCTCACGCGCCGCTGCGAGATTGCCCGCGGCCAACGGTGCGGCGACCGCCTCGGCGTGCTCCGCCAGGCTGCGGCCGCCGAGGCTGAAGTACAGCAGGGCGATATCCACCGGCCAGTGCGCCAGCGGATGCGCTGCCCTCGCGATCAGCGCCAGCGCCACCCATGGCAGCACCGCGAGGGCCCACGCCAGCAGGCCGGCGAGGCGGTGCTCGCCGACGATGCGGCGCACGGCGTCTTCGACGGCGCGCGCCCAGCGACCGAAGCCGACGAGCGGATGGAAGCGGCGCACCTCGCCGAACAGGCGGTCGGCGAGCAGGCCGGCGGCGAACTTGGCGACGAGGATCAGGGCAAAGGACATGAACGGAAGGAGTCGAAATCGAAACGCGATGCTGCACTGCCGCGAAGGCGGCGCGGGCGTGGGGTGCCATTGTTGGACCGGTTCGCGCGCCTGCCTGTCTCCAGCGTTCGCGCTTACGTCCGCGCGATCGGCGATAATCCGTCCCCCAAACCGAGGACCCCGGATTCTACGCCATGTCTCCTCCGATCACCCTGATGGTGCAGGGCACCACCTCCGATGCTGGCAAGAGCACGCTGGTCGCCGGCCTTGCGCGTGCGCTGCGCCGCCGTGGTCTGCGCGTGGCGCCGTTCAAGCCGCAGAACATGGCGCTGAACTCGGCCGTGACCGTCGATGGCGGCGAGATCGGCCGTGCCCAGGCGCTGCAGGCGCTTGCCGCCGGCGTCGAGCCCCACACCGACTTCAACCCGGTGCTGCTCAAGCCCTCGAGCGACATCGGCGCCCAGGTCATCATCCACGGCCGCGCCGTCGCCAGCCTGT
>NZ_JAQVGQ010000284.1 GCF_028696615.1 Immundisolibacter sp.
TATCGCCAGTCACATCCAGGGCCGGCCGATGTTCGGCGAGACCGTCAGCCACGCCGACCTGCTGGAACTGCTGGAGGCGGGCGCCAAGATTTCCGCCACGCGCCTGACCGATACCTTCGACTGGGACGCCTACCAGCAGCGCTTTGCAGGTGGCGGGCAACTGCTGTTCGCCATCAGCCCGGCAGGCCGCCTGTATGTGACCGGACCGGCGTTCGACGCGCGCCCGGCGGCCGGCTGGGTGTTGATTGGCCTGTACAGGCCGCAGCCGCAGGGCGCAGCGGCAGGGGAGGACGCCGCGGCGCCGGCCGGCACCTGAGGCGATTGCCGCACGCCCGGTACGGGGTTGGAATACCTCCTGCGCGGGGCCGTTGCCGGCACGTGCCGAGCACCGGCCCGGCGGCAGGACTGCCGCCGGGCGCTGCGCCAGCGGCCTGTCAGGAATCGCCGTAACCGGTGACCGGCCGGACAGCAACGCCGTTGGGGCGTCTGCATCCCCAACCGGCCCGCGAAACAGAAGCCGCGTCCACGAGTCCACACGGACTCGCGTCGTTTTCTTCCCTACCGCTCGAAGTCCTCCGGACTGTGCCGCTCGCGCAGCTGCTGATCCTCCGGACCCGTGATGCGGTTCACGCGTCGGCCGCGCTGCACGGCAGGCCGGGCGGCGATTTCGTTGGCCCAGCGCACCACGTGCGTGTAGCTGTGCACCTGCAGGAACTCGGCCGCGTCGTAGAGGTTTTCCAGGATCAGACCGCCGTACCAGGGCCAGATGGCCATGTCGGCGATGGTGTACTCGTCGCCGATCATGTAGCGCCGCTCGGCGAGGTTGCGGTCCAGCACGTCGAGCTGGCGCTTGACCTCCATGGCGAAGCGGTTGATGGGGTATTCCTGCTTGGTCGGCGCGTAGGCGTAGAAGTGCCCGAAGCCGCCACCCAGATAGGGTGTCGCCCCCACCTGCCAGAACAGCCACGACAGACACTCCGCCCGCGCGGCGCCGGCCTTGGGCAGGAACGCGCCGAATTTCTCGGCCAGGTACACCAGGATGGCGCCCGACTCGAACACGCGCGTCGGCGGCGTGGTGCTGCGGTCCAGCAGCGCCGGAATCTTGGAGTTGGGATTCACCGCCACGAAGCCGGTCGAGAACTGCTGGCCTTCCAGGATGTTGATCAGCCAGGCGTCGTACTCGGCGTCCGCATGGCCGGCGGCGAGCAGTTCCTCGAACAGAATGGTCACTTTCTGGCCGTTCGGCGTACCCAGCGAGTACAGCTGGTGGGGGTGCTTGCCGACCGGCAGCTCGGCCTCGTGCGTGGGGCCGGCGATCGGGCGGTTGATGTTGGCAAAGCGCCCGCCGTCAGTCTGCTGCCATTGCCACACGCGCGGGGGGGTGTAGGGCTGGTCGCTCATTGGCATCTCCGGGTGCAAAAATCGGTAGCGGCCAGCAGGTTACCAAACGCCGCCGCCGCCGGCGGCTGTTAGCATGACGGCCCTCCCTCACAGCCGTAATCGCCCATGACCATAGCCGTCGCCGTGCGCAAAGATGGCGAAATCGTCATCGCCGCCGACACCCAGAACAACTTTGGCCACAACCGTGCGCCGATTTCGAACCACCGCACGCAGAAGATCCTGACCGTCGGCGACAACCACCTGGCTACCAGCGGCTGGGGGCTGTACGCCAACATTCTGGATGACTTTTTGGCGCGCAAGCGGCCGCCGAAGCTCGACAGCGAGCGCGACGTGTTCCGGTTCTTTCAGGCGTTCTGGAAGGCGCTGCACGAGCAGTACTCGCTGGTCAACGACCAGTGCCAGGCCGAGGAGGAACGTTCGCCGTTCGGTGATCTCGATGCCTCGTTCCTGCTGGTGAACGGCGGCGGCATCTTTTATGTGTCCTCGGACACCAGCGTGACCGCCTTCGAGCAGTATTACGCGGTCGGTTCCGGGGCCGAGTTCGCGCTCGGCGCCCTGCACGCGCTGTACGACAGCGACCTCGACGCCGAGACCATCGCCCGGCGTGCCTGCGCCGCCGCGATGGCGTTCAACGTCTACTGCGGCGGCGAGGTCGACGTGTGTCGGGTGACGCTGTGAGCGCATTGGCGTGACCGGCCTCGATCGCGGCGCTTTGCTGGCGCGCCTGGCCGAAGTGCCGGGCTGCGACTGGCGCACCGACGCCGCGGCCATGGCGTCGTATCTGGCCGAGCAGCGCGGCCTGTATCGAGGCGACGCGCTGGCGGTGGCATTGCCCGGCGACACCGCGGCCGTAGCGGCGCTGGTGCGGGCGTGCGCGGCGCTCGACTTGGCGCTGGTGCCGCAGGGCGGCAACACCGGCCTGTGCGGCGGGGCGGTGGCGCAGGATGCGACGCGGCAGGTCATCGTGAGCCTGGAGCGCATGAACCGCATCCGCGCCGTCGATGCCGCCGATTTCACGCTCACCGCCGAGGCCGGCTGCATCGTGCAGCGGGTGCGCGAGGCGGCGGCCGAACACGACCGGCTGTTCCCGCTCAGTTTCGGCGCCGACGCCAGCGCGCGCCTCGGCGGCGCGCTCAGTACCAACGCCGGTGGCACCAACGTGCTGCGCTACGGCAACGCCCGCGAGCTGACGCTGGGTCTCGAGGTGGTGCTGGCCGACGGGCAGGTGTGGGATGGTCTTCGCGCGCTGCGCAAGGACAACACCGGTTACGACCTCAAGCAGCTGTTCATCGGTGCCGAAGGCACGCTCGGCATCATCACCGCCGCGGTGGTGAAACTGTTTCCGCTGCCGCGCGAGACCATTACCGCCTGGCTGGCCTGCCCGTCGGTCGAGGCCTGTGTGGCGGTGTTCGGGCGCCTGCGCGAGGCCAGCGGCGATGCCGTCAGAGCTGTGAGCTGGTATCGCGCACGGCGCTCGAGTTCGTGCTGCGCCACCTGCCCGGCGCGCGCGATCCGCTGGCCGCGCCGGCGCCGTGGTATCTGCTGGTCGAGCTCAGCAGTTCG
>NZ_JAQVGQ010000285.1 GCF_028696615.1 Immundisolibacter sp.
GCCCTGGCTGCTGCTCCTTGGCGCAGCCGGACAGAGCAAGAACCGCGAACAACGCCGCGGCGATGCCCAAGCCCATATGAGGCGTCGGCATTTCCCAAACCTCGCTCGTGTGGCCGGTCAATCCAACATCAGGCTGACACTGCCGTACAGCAGACGTTCCGGGTACAGCTCGGGATGTTGCGGATCGGTGTCCTGGAACTGCACCTTGGTGTCGAACAGGTTGCGCACCCCCACGCTCACCAGCCCCAGCCGGCGCGGCAGGCGGTAGGCGACGCGCGCGTCGCTCAACCAGAAACCGTCACTGGCATGGCGCTGCCCGCCGGTGGTGGTAATCAGGTAATCGCCGCTTTGGCGATAGCCGGTGACGGCCAAGTCGGCCAGCCAGCCGGACGGGTGGCTGTAGCGCACAGCCAGCGGCAGGCTGTGGGTGCGCAGGTCGAAAATCGCCCAGTTGCCGGTCTCGACCACCAGCGGAAACTCGTCGCTGTAACTGGCCTTCTGGTAGCGATACTCGGCGCGCAGCGCCCAGCGCGGGGCCGGGCTCCAGTAGCCGTACACGCGATGCAGTTGCTGGCGGCCGTGGCCGATTTCGGCGCCGCTCACCGCATCGAGATAAGGCGTTTCGAGCCGCCGCCAACTGGCCTCGATCCCCGCATCGAGACCCGCCGTCAATCGCCGGTCCAGCCCTAACCCGTAACGGTCGCTGCGCGTGCCGACCACATCGTCGAAAAACTGCACGAAGCCCGCCACCTGCACCGGCTCGATGGTGCCTTTGCCGATCAGGTCACGCTTGACCGCCCGCATCGCCGCAGCGCGCAGCGTGGTGCGCTCGTCGAGCGCCCAGGTCACGCCCAGCTTGGGGCTGACGCGGGTCTTGTCGACCGCTCCTGCCTGCACGTCGTCCACCGCCAACCCCACGGTCCAGCGGCTGTCGGACAGCCCGTCGATGTAGCCATAGAGATAGCCGTTTTTTTGCCGCTCGTGCAGGCGGTCCGGCGGCGGCCCGACATCGAAGCCGAACACCTCGACGTCGATGGCCCGATCGACATTGGCCCGGTAGTAGCCGCCACCGTACAGCCACGTGTGTCGGGCACCGGTCAGCACCTGTTGCACTTCCGCCATCAACGGGTGGCTACGGTCCCGGGCGTCGATCCGTATCGGTGGAAACGGCACGGAATCTTCCAGTCCGACATGGACCGACTGGCGTTGCAGGGAAACCAGTACGGTATTGGTGGCGCTGAAACCGTGCCGCAGGCCGAGGCGATAGGTATCGCGGTCGTCGAACCGGCGCAGTGTCCCGGAGTCCACGTCGTCGAAGGGGTACAGGCCGATGTCGCCGCGCTCCTGGCGGCTGCGCCGCGCCTCGGCCTGCACGCTGGTGTCCGGCGTCACGCGCCACTGGGCGAACAGGTCGTAAAGGTCGACGTCCTGGTCGGCGTTATGGCGGAAGCCGTCGGTGGTGTAGCGGAACTGCGCGGCCGATACGGACAGCGGCCCCGACAACACGGTTGCCACCAGATCGTCGCTGAACAGGCCATCGCCGCCGCCGACGGCGCTGCCGAGCACGCTCACCCCGTCGCGCACGAACAGCGGCGTGTACTCGTCGAAGCCGCTGCGCAGCGACACCGCGCCCTGGCGGATGCCCAGATCCTCCGCCCGCGCCTGCGGCTGCAGCGGCAGCACACTCAACGGCTGCCACAGCTGCGCCTGCAGCAGTTCGGACAGGCGGCCGGTTTCATGGTCCGGCAGGCCGAGGTAACTGTCCGCCAGCAGGCGGTGGGCGGAAAAATCCGTCGGATCGCTGGCCAGCGCCGCGCTTGCTTCGCGGCGGGCCAGTTGCTCGAAGCCGAGCGCCTCGTAGACGCGCCCGGTGCTGGCCTGGCGCGCCGCGAGATCCTCGTCCAGCTGCAGCCTGGAGCGGTACACGGCGCGGTTGTCGTTGCGCTTGATCGACTCCTCCAGCGCCGCGCGCGCCTCGACCGGCCGGTTGTCGTCCAGCAGGCCGAGCGCCTGGTAGAACCACGGCGTGGGGTCGGCCGGGTCGAGCTCCCGGGCGCGGCCGAGCTCGACCTGCGCCGGGTGGCTGCGGCCTTCCGCCTGATACGCCTTGGCCAGATAACTGCGCAGCAGCGAGCGGCCGGGATCGAGACTGACGGCGATCTCCATCTGCCGCCGGCCGTCGGCCAGCCGGTTCTGGCGGATCAGCGCCAGCCCGAGCCCAAGGCGCGCCAGCGGGTCCAGCGGGTCGGCCGCGCTGGCCTGCTCGAAATGGCGCCGGGCGGCCGGGGCGTCGTCGGCCGCGAGGTCGGCAAAGCCGAGCGTGCGCAGTGCCAGCACGGCGTGGTCGCCGGTCGTCGCCGCCTGCGCCAGGCGCCGCGCGGCGCGGTGATCGCCGCTGGCCAGTTCGAGTTCGGCCAGGCGCAGCGTCGGCAGATCGGTCGGCGCCAGCTCGGCGGCGCGCGCCGCGGCGGCGCGCGCACCCGGCAGGTCGAAGGCCGCCTGGCGCGCGTAGGAACGCGCCAGCCAGGGATTCGGCCGCTGCGGCGCCGCCGCGACCGCCTGCGCACTCAGGCGCTCGGCCTGTGCCAACGCACCCTGGGCAACGGCGATCACCGCCGCGAGCGCCAGCGCCTCGGCCCGCAGGGCCGGGTCATCGCTGGCGGCGACAGCGCCCGCGCGTTCGGCGGCGGCCGTGACGTCGCCCGCCGCCAGCAGCGCGCGGGCCTCGCCGAGCGGCCCCGGCAGCAGGCGCGGGTAGTGCAGTGCCCAGTCGAGACCGTCGCGGCTGCGCACCGCCACGCGCAGCTCGCGTGCGCCGCCGGCCGTCACGCGCAGGCTCTGGCCGGGCAGCAGCGGCATGCCATCGGCCGTCACGCGGCCCTCGAACAGGGTCAGCTCGTCGGCCTGCGCGGCGGCCGTGAGCAAGAATTCCGTGCCGTCGATGGCGGCGTT
>NZ_JAQVGQ010000058.1 GCF_028696615.1 Immundisolibacter sp.
CCAGTCAGCCGCCGGCCGACGACGGCTTCGGTGATCCGGTGGACACCCAGATCGACCTGCTCACCGCTTACGTCGGCATGGCCGATGGCGCCTCGGCGCGGCAGGTGTTCGCCGAGATTCAGCGCACCGGCACGCCGGAGCAGGTGGCCCAGGCGGCTGCCGTGCTGGCGCGCCTGGATGCCTGAGGCGATGCCGCAGCACGCTGCGCTGCCGCGATTCGCGGGAGCCCGTCCGGGCGTGTACCGGACGGGCGACACAAGAAATGCGCAGGACGCGCATTTCTTCACAAACCCTGAGGAGCGCACGCGGTTTTGCGGATTGCGTTGAGCGTCGAATACGACGGCAGCGCGTACTGCGGCTGGCAGCTGCAGGCGCACGGCCGGTCGGTGCAGGCGGTGCTGGAGCGGGCGCTGTCCGGTATCGCCGCCGAACCTGTCCGCGTCAGCGCCGCCGGGCGCACCGACGCCGGCGTGCACGCGCTGGGGCAGGTGGTGCATTTCGATACCAGGGCGGACCGCCCGCTGCGCGCCTGGTTGCGCGGCGCCAACACGCTGTTGCCGGCCGACGTGCGCATCGTCGGCGCGCAACCGGTGGCGGCCGATTTCCACGCCCGTTTCAGCGCCCTGTCGCGTGAGTACCGTTATCTGATCCTGAACCGCCCGCAGGCGCCGGCGGTCGGCCACGGGCGGGTCGCCTGGGAGCCGCGGCCGCTCGATGCCGATGCCATGCACGCGGCTGCGCAAAGCCTGCTGGGCGAGCGCGATTTCAGCGCTTTTCGCGCCGCCGGCTGCCAGTCGCGCTCGCCGTGGCGCAACCTGATGCGCCTCGACGTGCGCCGGCACGGACCGTGGCTGGTGATCGACGCCCGCGCCAACGCCTTCCTGCACCACATGGTGCGCAACCTGGTCGGCACGCTGCTGGCCATCGGCAGCGGCGAGCGGCCGGTCGGCTGGGCGGCCGAGGTGCTGGCCGGGCGCGATCGCACCCAGGCCGGGCGCACCGCGCCGGCGGCGGGGCTTTACCTTGCGGCGGTACATTACCCGCCCCAGTACGGCCTTGCGCCGCCGCCGCCGCTGTTGCCGATCTGAAGGCATGCCCACGCGCGTTAAAATCTGCGGCATCACCCGCCCCGAGGATGGTCTGGCCGCGGCCCGCGCCGGCGCCCACGCCATCGGTCTCGTGTTCCACCCGCAAAGCCCCCGCTGCGTCGGCGTGACCCAGGCGCAGGCCATCGTGGCCGCGCTGCCGCCGCTGGTGAGCGTGGTCGGACTGTTCGTGGATGCCGCACAGGAGCGGATCGCCGAGGTGCTGGCGCAGGTGCCGCTGGACTTGATCCAGTTCCACGGCGCCGAGCCCGCCGCCGACTGCCGTCGTTACGGCCGCCGGTATCTGAAGGCGCTGCACGTGCGCGATGGTGTGGACCTGCTGGCGCAGGCGGCCGAGTATGGTGACGCGGCGGGCTTGCTGCTGGATGCCTTCGTGCCCGGCGTGCCGGGCGGCAGCGGGCGCAGCTTCGACTGGGCCGCCGTGCCGGCCGGCCTGCCGCGGCCGCTGCTGCTGGCGGGCGGGCTCGACGCCGGCAACGTGGCGCAGGCGATCCGCCGCGTGCGGCCGTGGGCGGTGGATGTGAGCAGCGGGGTCGAGTCGGCGCCCGGCATCAAGGATGCGGCGCGTATGGGAGCTTTCATGCAGGCGGTGCGACAGGTGGATGATGAGCAGGGCTGAGATCGACGCCGACCAGGCGTTGCCGGACGCGCACGGCTATTTCGGCCGCTACGGCGGGCGTTTCGTGGCCGAAACGCTGATGAAGCCGCTGCAGGAGCTCGAGGCCGCCTACCGGCAGGCGCAGACCGACCCGGCTTTCCAGGCCGAGCTGGACCAGGACCTGCGCGACTACGTCGGCCGGCCGTCGGCGCTGTACCTGGCCGAGCGCTGGACGCGCGAGGCGGGCGGCGCACGGATTTACTTGAAGCGCGAGGATCTCAACCACACCGGCGCGCACAAGATCAACAACACCGTGGGGCAGATTTTGCTGGCGCGGCGCATGGGCAAGACGCGCGTCATCGCCGAGACCGGCGCCGGCCAGCACGGCGTGGCCACCGCCACGGTGGCGGCGCGCCTGGGCGTGGAGTGCGTCGTGTACATGGGCGCCGAGGACATCCAGCGCCAGACCGCCAACGTGTACCGCATGCGCCTTTTGGGCGCCGAGGTGCGGGCGGTGGAAAGCGGTTCGCGCACGCTGAAGGACGCGCTCAACGAAGCTCTGCGCGACTGGGTGGCCAACGTCGACAACACCTTCTACATCATCGGCACCGTGGCCGGGCCGCATCCGTACCCGCAGATGGTGCGTGACTTCCAGGCCGTCATCGGCCGCGAGACGCGCGCGCAGATGCTGGCGCGCACGGGCCGGCTGCCGGATGCGCTGGTGGCCTGCGTCGGCGGCGGCTCGAATGCAATCGGCATGTTCTACCCGTTCATCGGCGATGCCGAGGTGGCGCTGTATGGCGTCGAGGCGGCCGGTTACGGGCTTGCCACTGGCCGCCACGCGGCCTCCATCAGCGCCGGCAAACCCGGCGTGCTGCACGGCAACCGCACGTATCTCATCCAGGACGAGGACGGCCAGATCGGCAGCACGCATTCCATCTCGGCCGGGCTCGATTACCCCGGCGTCGGCCCCGAGCACGCCTGGCTGCACGACACCGGCCGCGCGCGCTACGTGACCGTCAGCGACGACGAGGCGCTGGCGGCCTTCCATCACCTGACGCGCACCGAGGGCATCATCCCGGCGCTCGAGTCCTCGCACGCGCTGGCCTACGCCGGCCGGCTGGCCGCCAGCATGCGGCCCGAGCAGAGCATCGTGGTGTGCCTGTCCGGGCGCGGCGACAAGGACATCCACACCGTGGCGACCATCGAGGGCCTGCGCGTATGAGCCGCCTCTCGACGCGATTCGCCGAGCTGCGCGCGGCGCGGCGGGCGGGCCTGGTGATCTTCGTCACGGCCGGCGACCCACACCCCGACCAGACCGTCGACCTCATGCACGCGCTGGTCGCGGCCGGCGCCGACGTGCTGGAGCTCGGCGTGCCGTTCTCGGACCCGATGGCCGACGGCCCGGTGATCCAGCGCGCCTCCGAGCGCGCGCTGGCGCAGGGCATGGACCTGCGCCGCGTGCTGGAGCAGGTGCGCGCGTTTCGGCAGACCGACACCACCACGCCGCTGGTGCTGATGGGGTACCTGAACCCCATCGAGCAGATGGGCGTCGAGCGCTTCGCGGCGGCTGCCGCGGCGGCCGGCGTGGATGGCGTGCTGACCGTCGATCTGCCGTTCGACGAGGAGCCCGAGCACGCGGCGGCGCTCAAGTCCGCCGGGCTCGACAGCATTTTCCTGCTGGCGCCGACCAGCGGCACCGAGCGCGCGCGCGCCGTCGCCGCGCAGGCCAGTGGGTTTCTGTATTACGTGTCGGTGCGTGGCGTGACCGGCGCCGGCAAGGTGGATCTCGCCGATGTCGAGGCGCAGGTGCGGGCGCTCAAAAAACACACCGCGCTGCCGGTCGGCGTCGGCTTTGGCGTGCGCACGCCGCAGGCGGCGGCGCAGATCGCCGGTTTTGCCGATGCCGTGGTGGTGGGCAGCGCGGTGATCGAACAAATCGAGGCCGCCACCGCCGCCGGCATTCAGGGCCCCGAGGCGTGGCGCGGCGCGGTGCAGACGGTGCGTGCCCTGCGCGCCGGCATCGAGGCGGCGGGAGGGACGACACGATGAATTGGCTGACCCGGCTGGTGCCGCAGCGCATCCGCACGCGCACCGGCACCGCGTCCAAGAAGGTGCCCGAGGGTCTGTGGGCCAAGTGCCCGGAGTGCAAGGCGGTGCTGTACCGCACCGAGCTCGAACACAACCTCGAGGTCTGTCCGCGCTGCGGCCATCACCTGCGCATCGGCGCGCGGGCGCGGCTGAACGCCTTTCTCGACCCCGAGCCGCGCACCGAAATCGGCGCCGAGCTCGAAGCGGTCGACGTGCACAAGTTCAAGGACACCAAGCGCTACCGCGACCGTCTGGCGGCCGCGCAGAAGGAAACCGGCGAGCGCGACGCGCTGGTGGTCATCGAAGGCGCGCTGATGGGCCACGGCGTGGTGGCGGCGGCGTTCGAGTTCCGCTTCATGGGCGGCTCCATGGGCTCGGTGGTGGGCGAGCGCTTCACGCGCGGCGTGCAGGCCTGCCTCGACCACCACCTGCCGCTGGTGTGTTTTTCGTCCTCCGGCGGCGCGCGCATGCAGGAGGGCCTGTTCTCGCTGCTGCAGATGGCCAAGACCTCCGCCATGCTGGCGCTGCTGGGCGAGGCCGGCCTGCCGTACATCTCGGTGCTGACCGACCCCACCACCGGCGGCGTGTCGGCGAGTCTTGCCATGCTGGGCGACGTCATCGTCGCCGAGCCGAACGCGCTGATCGGCTTCGCCGGGCCGCGGGTGATCGAGCAGACCGTGCGCGAGGTGCTGCCGCCGGGCTTCCAGCGCAGCGAGTTCTTGCTCAGCCACGGCGCCGTCGACCAGATCGTCGACCGTCGGCAGATGCGCGAGCACGTCGCGCGCCTGCTGGGCCTGCTGCAAGGGCGCACCGCCGCCGCGTGAGCGCCCGCTTCGACCGCCTCGCCGACTGGCTCGCCTGGCAGGAAACGGCGCACCCGGTCAAGATCGATCTCAGCCTGGGGCGGGTGCGCCACGTGCTCGCGGCGCTCGCGGCGCCGCTGGCCGGCGTGCCGGTCATCACCGTGGCCGGCACCAATGGCAAGGGCTCGACGGTGGCGTTCCTGGACGCCATCTACCGCGCCGCCGGCTACCGCACCGGCGTGTACACCTCGCCGCATTTGCTGCGCTACAACGAGCGCGTGCGCGTCGCCGGGCAGGACGCCGGCGATGACGCGCTGTGCGGCGCCTTCGAGCGCATCGATGCCGCCCGCGGCGAGGTGTCGCTCACCTATTTCGAATGGGGCACGCTGGCGGCGCTGGACCTGTTCGCCGCCGCCGGCTGTGAGGTGCTGATCCTGGAAGTCGGCCTCGGCGGGCGACTCGATGCCGTCAACGCGGTGGATGCCGACGTGGCGGTCATCACGTCGGTCGATCTCGACCATCAGCATTTTCTGGGCGACACGCGCGAGGCCATCGGCGCCGAGAAGGCCGCCATCGCGCGGCCCGGCCGGCCGCTGATCGTCACCGATCCCGTGCCGCCGGCGAGCGTGCCGGGCCACGCCGAGCGCATCGGCGCGCCGCTGTGGCGGTATGGCATCGACTACGCCGCCGCGGCGGCCGAGGCCGACACCTGGCTGTGGACCTGCGCCGACGATCGCCTGCGACTGCCGCGGCCCGAATTGGCCGGCGCCGCGCAGCTGCGCAACGCCGCCAGCGCCGTGCTGGCAGCGCGATTGCTGCGCGCGCGCCTGCCGGTGGCCGACGCCGCGCTGGCGCAGGGCGTGCGGCAGGCACACATTCCCGCGCGCTTCGAGCGCCGCGGCCGCCATCCCGAGTGGCTGCTCGACGTCGCCCACAACCCCGAGGCGGCGCGCAATCTCGCCGCCAATCTGCGCGCGCAGCCGCTGCCGGGGCGCACGCTGGCCGTGCTCGGCATGCTGGCCGACAAGGACGTGGCAGGCGTGATCGCCCCGCTCGCCGACCTGATCGACGCCTGGCACGTGGCTGGTCTGGACGGCCCGCGCGGAGCCGACGCGCAGCAGCTGGCCGGGCAACTCGCCGCCGTCGGCGTGGCGGCGGTGCGCGTGCATGCGGATGTCGCCGCCGCCTGTCGGGCGGCGCGGCAGGCGGCCGATGCCGCCGACGTCGGGCGGGTGCTGGTGTTCGGCTCCTTCCATACCGTCGAGCAGGCGCTGTGCAGCGGCGTGCTGCCGGCGGTCGGTGACGGCGCAACGCTATAATCCACCGTTGCTGCCGACTTTTCCGGAGCGTCGATGGAACAGGCCAGGCTGAAATACCGGATCGTGGGTGGTGTCGTGCTGCTGGCATTGGCGGCCATCCTGGTGCCGGTGCTCAACGACGTGCGCAAGCCGCTGCCGCAGGGGCCGCAGGCCATCGACATCCCACACGAGCCGGCCGACGGCATGGCCGCCCGGCTGACGGCCGAGCAGCAGGCGCCGCAGGACGTCCCCGAACCCCTGCCGCCGCCGCAAGCCGCCGAAGACGCTCAGTCCGCCTCAGCTATCGACGAGCCGGTCGCATCCGCCGCCACGCCTGCCGCGCCCCTCGCAGCGGCGCCGGTAGCCACGCCCGAACCGACCAAGCCAGTCGCCAAGGCGCCGCCGGCTGTCAAGCCGGCGGCCGTCACCGCCTCGGCGGCCAAGGCCGAGCCCGTGAAATCCGCGCCAACCAAGCCGGCAGTAACCGCCCCGGCTGCCACGGCGACGCCCAAGCCGGCGACCGTCACCGCTCCGGCGGCCAAGGCCGAGCCCGTCAAGCCCGCGCCGGCCAAGCCGGTGGTGACCGCTGCGGCCAGTGCGTCGGCGACCGCCAAGCCGTCGTCCGCCGCGGCGCCGACGCCGGTGCAGCAAGCCTGGGTGGTGCAGCTTGGTGTGTACGGCAACCTCAAGACCGCCATCGACCTGCGCGAGCAGTTGCGCCGGGCCGGCTATAGCGCCTTCACCGAGGAGGTGAGCACGCCACAGGGCAAGGCGCTGCGCGTGCGGGTGGGGCCGGAGCTCGACCGTGCCGCGGCGCAGGCGCTGCTTGCCCGCCTGCAGCGGGAGACCGGCCACCAAGGCATGGTCATGAGCTATCCCTAAGCCAAGGCCGTTGTCGTGAACCTGGTCGACGTGGTGTTCGTGCTGGTGGTGGCGGTGTCGCTGCTGGTGGGCATCTGGCGCGGGTTGCTGCGCGAGTTGCTGTCGCTGCTGTCCTGGCTGGCCGCCGCCTATCTCGCGTGGCGATTCCATCCGGTGCTGATGGGGCCGCTCGCGGGCGTCATCGCGAGCGCCGGGGCGCGCCAGGCGGCGGCGGTGCTGTTGATGTTCATCGGCGCGGTGGTGGCGTTGGCGCTGTTGTCGCATTTGCTGGTGGGGCTGCTCAACAGCAGCCCACTGCGCGGCACCGACCGCGTGCTCGGCGGCCTGTTCGGGGTGCTGCGCGGGCTGGTGCTGGTCGCCGCCACGGTGTTGTTGGTGGAGGCCACGCCGCTGCAAAAATCGCTTTGGTGGCAGGGCTCCACCCTGGTGCCGCAGGCGCGGGTGTCGGCCCAGTGGCTGCGCACCGCGATCGACTGGGGTTTGGAGCAGGTTGGGGCGCCGCAGGCGGGTTAGCGAGGTAAGGCACATGTGCGGAATCATTGGCATCGTGGCGCAGGCGCCGGTCAATCAGGCGATATACGACGGTCTGACCGTGCTGCAGCACCGTGGGCAGGATGCCGCCGGCATGGTCACCGCCGACAACGGCCGCCTTTTCATGCGCAAGGACAACGGCATGGTGCGCGACGTGTTCGGCCAGCAGCACATGGAGCGCCTGCGCGGCAACATGGGCATCGGCCACGTGCGCTACCCGACCGCCGGCAGTTCGGCCTCGGCCGAGGCGCAGCCGTTCTACGTCAATTCCCCCTACGGCATCACGCTGGCCCACAACGGCAACCTCACCAACACCGAGGCGCTGCGCCAGGCGCTGACCGAGGACGAGCTGCGGCACCTGAACACCGATTCCGACTCCGAGGTGCTGTTGAACGTGTTCGCCGGCGAGCTGCAGCGCATCGGCCGCGTCCGGGTGACGCACGAGGACGTGTTCGCCGCCGTGCGCGCGGTGCACCGGCGCTGCCGCGGCGCCTACGCGGTGGTGGCGATGATCACCGACTACGGCGTGGTCGGGTTCCGCGATCCGTACGGCATCCGCCCGCTGGTGATCGGCGTGCGCGAGAACCTGCTCGGCAACGAGTACATCCTGGCTTCCGAGAGCGTGGCGGTGGCGAGTCTCGGCTTTCGCGTGCTGCGCGACGTGGCGCCCGGCGAGGCGGTGATCATCGATCGCGCCGGCGTGCTGCACGCTCGCCAGTGCGCCGACGCGCCGCAGCTGACGCCGTGCCTGTTCGAGCTGGTCTACTTCGCGCGGCCGGATTCCATCCTGGACGGCATCTCGGTGCACAAGTGCCGCATGCGCATGGGCGAGAAGCTGGCGCACAAGCTGCAGCGGGTGTGGCCGGATCACGACATCGACGTGGTGATCCCGATTCCCGACACCAGTCGCACCGCCGCCATGCAGATGGCCGCCGAGCTCGGCGTCAAGTACCGCGAAGGCTTCATCAAGAACCGCTACATCCCGCGCACCTTCATCATGCCCGGCCAGGGCGAGCGCAAGCGTTCGGTGCGCCAGAAGCTGAACCCGATCGAGCTCGAGTTCGCCGGCAAGAACGTGCTGCTGGTGGACGATTCGATCGTGCGCGGCACCACCTCGCAGCAGATCGTGCAGCTGGCGCGCGAGGCCGGCGCGCGCAAGGTGTATTTCGCCTCGGCGGCGCCGCCGGTGCGCTACCCCAACGTCTACGGCATCGACATCCCGAACCCGCAGGAGCTGATCGCGCACGGCCGCAGCGAGCAGGAGGTGTGCGAGCTGATCGGCGCCGACTGGCTGATCTACCAGGACCTCGACGACCTGAAGGACGCCGCGCGCGAGGGCAACCCGGCCATCCGCGACTTCGATGCGTCCTGTTTCGATGGGCTGTACGTGACCGGCGACGTGGACGCGCCGTATCTGGAACACATCGGCCAGGCGCGCAGCGACGGCGCCAAGCAGGCGCGTGCGGCGACGGCCCGCGATGAGCTGCAAATCGTGGTGTAAGTCGGCACTGGCCGCCGCGCTGCTGCTGCTCGCGGCGGCGCCGGCCTGGGCACTCGACCGGGCCGCCATCGACGCCGCCGTGGCGGCGCGTCTGGCGGACGCGGTGGCCGATCTGCGAGCCTGGGTGCGTATCCCCTCCATCACCGCCGAAGGCGATCCGCACCGCGCCGACAAGACGGCGCTGCTGCGGGCTGTCGTGGCGCGTGCCAAGGCGCTCGGCCTGCCGGCGCGCCTGCTGCCGGGCGAACAGGTGGCGGTGGTGGAGCTCGGCCGCGGCGGTCACGCGCTCGGCATCCTGGTGCACGCCGACGTGGTGCCGGCCGGCGATGCCGCGCGCTGGACGCATGCGCCGTTCGGCGGCGAGCTCGCCGACGGCGCCGTGTGGGGGCGTGGCAGCCAGGACGACAAGGGCCCGCTGGTGGCCAGTCTGTACGCCATGGCGGCGCTGAACGATGCCGGCCTGCCGCTGACGCGGCCGGTGCGTCTGATCGTCGGCAGCAGCGAAGAGAACATGGACTGGCGCGATCTCGACGCCGTGCGGCAGGCGGGTCTGGTGCCGGCCGAAGGCTGGACGGCGGATGCGGCGTTTCCGGTCATTTACGCCGAAAAGAGCTACCTCGACGTCGCGCTGCTGTTCGACGGGCCGGCCGATCCGGCGCTGCGCGCCTTCACGGGCGGCACCGCTGTCAACGCCGTGCCGGAGTCTGCCGCCGCCTCGTTGGCCGGCGATCCCAAGGCGTTGGGTGCTGCGCTGCAGGCGGCGATTGCCGCCTACGACGGCGGCCCGCAGCCGGCGACGTTCACCGTCACCCGCAACCCCGGCGGGGTGGCTATCACCGCCCGCGGCAAAGCCGCCCACGGCGCCCGGCCGCAGGCCGGCATCAATGCGGTGACGCACCTGGCGCGTCTGCTGTACGGCGCGCGCACCGCGCTCGGCATCGATGCCGCCTCGGCGCCGGGGCGCACCGTCGCCTTCATCGCCGAGCGCCTGGGGATCGAAACCGACGGCGCGACGCTCGGCCTGCGCCACACCGCCCCGGGGTTCGAGCCCTCCACGGTGAATCTCGGGTTGCTGGTGCCGGTGGGCAGCGGCCTGCGCGCCCAGCTCAACGTGCGCGTGCCGCCGGGGCTCGATCTGGCCGCCCAGCAGGCGCGGCTGACCGAGGCGCTGCTGCCCTACCAGGGCCGCCTCGCGGTGGTGGAAGGCAAAGAGGCGCTGTGGGTCGATCCCGACAGTCCGCTGGTGCGCACGCTGCTCGGCATCTACCGGCAGTTCACCGGTGACCAGGCCGAACCGCTCGCCATTGGCGGCACCACCTACGCCAAGGCGTTTCCAAACTTCGTCGCTTTCGGCATGGGCTTTCCCGGCGGGCCAATGCTGGCGCACGCCGAAAACGAACACCTGCGCGTCGACGACCTGCGCCGCGGCATGAGCATTTATCTGGCCGCGCTGGCGCAGCTCGCCGCCGGCGTGCCGGTGGCGCCTTCACCCTGACGGAGCACGATCATGAGCGAACCGCGTCAGCTGCACCTGGGCGCCTTCATGCGCCCGATCAGCATCCACACCGCCGCCTGGCGCTATCCCGGCGGCACGCCGGACGGCAACTTCAACTGGCCGCTCATCAAGCGCCTCACGCAGAAGCTCGAACACGGCAAGTTCGACGCCTTTTTCATGGCCGATCATCTGGCCGTGCCGAACATGCCGATGGAGGCGCTCAAGCGCAGCGCCACGGTCACGTCCTTTGCGCCGATGACGCTGCTGCCGGCGCTGGCCGCCGTGACCGAGCGCATTGGCCTCATCGCCACCATGTCCACCACCTACAACGCGCCCTACCACGTGGCGCGGCTGTTCGCGTCGCTGGATCACCTCAGCGGCGGGCGGGCGGCCTGGAACATCGTCACCTCCACCAACCCCAACGAGGCGGCCAACTTCGGCGTGCCGGAGCTCGAGCACGACCTGCGCTACCGGCGCGCGCGCGAGTTCTACGAGGTGGTGACGGGCCTTTGGGACAGCTGGGCGGACGATGCCTTCATCCGCGACGTGGACAGCGGCATTTACTTCGATCCCGAAAAAATGCACGTGCTGGACTTCCACGGCGAGTTCTTCGACTGCCGCGGGCCGCTCAACGTGGCCCGGCCGGTGCAGGGCTGGCCGGTGATCGTGCAGGCCGGCCAGTCCGAGGCCGGCCGGCAGCTGGCCGCCGAGACCGCCGAGATGGTGTTCTCGGGCGTGAGCGAATTGCCCCAGGCGCAGCGCGTGTACGCGGACATCAAGGGCCGCGCCAAGGCTGCCGGGCGCAACCCGGAGCACCTGGTCATCATGCCGGGCGCGTTCGTGGTGGTGGGCGACAGCGCCGCCGAGGCGCGCGCCAAAAAGGCCAAACTCGACAGCCTGGTGCATCCGGCCAGCGGCATCGGCACGCTGTCGGTGCAGCTCGGTTTCGACGTGTCGAAGCTGGACCTCGACGGCCCGCTGCCGGACGAGCTGCCGCCCAGCAACGCCAGCCACACCTCGCGCCAGAAGCTG
This sequence comes from Immundisolibacter sp., assembly GCF_028696615.1. Classification (GTDB taxonomy): domain Bacteria; phylum Pseudomonadota; class Gammaproteobacteria; order Immundisolibacterales; family Immundisolibacteraceae; genus Immundisolibacter. The sequence goes on from NZ_JAQVGQ010000058.1 coordinate 11,338, forward strand.
ATCGACATGGCACGGCGCGACAAGCTGACCGTGCGCCAGCTCGCCCAGTACGTGGGCGGCGCCTTCGGCACGCTGGAGATGATCGGCACGCCGGCCATGATTGCCGACCAGATGCAGGAATGGCTGGAGGCACGCGCCTGCGACGGCTTCAACGTGATGTTCCCCTACGTGCCGGGCGGGCTCGACGAGTTCGTCGACCAGGTGGTGCCGGAGCTGCAGCGGCGCGGCCTGTTCCGGCGCGACTACGAAGGCACCACGCTGCGCGAGCACATGGGCCTGCCGCGGCCGAAGAACCGGTTTTTCTGACCTCGGTTTACCGGCCGGCCGTGGGTTCGAGTTCGAAGCCGGCATAACCGGCCGCCGCCACCTCGTGCAACCGCCGGAAATAGCCCGGCGCGTCCAGGTGCACCGGGAACTGGCGGTGCTTGCCCGGGATGTTGGCGCCGGTGTACCAGGACTCGGTGCGCGGAAACAGCGTCTGGTCGGCGATCGCGGCCACCGTGCGGCCCCAGTCGGCCTCGACGCCGGGTGCGGGCTCGATGGCGCCCATGCCGGCGCGGCGAAGATCTGCGATGCAGTCGCGTATCCACTCGGCCTGCCGCTCGGCGCCGAGCGGCATGTTGTAGAGCACCGACGGCGATTCCGGGCCGTGGATCATGAACAGGTTCGGAAAGCCGCGCACGGCAAGGCCCAGATAGGTGCTGAAACGCCCGGCCCAGGTGTCGGCGAGCGACCGGCCGCCGCGGCCGCGCGGATTCAGGCGCAGCAGCGCGCCGGTGATGGCGTCGAAGCCGGTCGCCAGCACCAGCATGTCGAGCGGGTGCTCGCCGCGTTCGGTGCGCACGCCTTGCGGGGTGATCTCGACGATCGGGTCCTCGCGCAGGTCGATCAGCGTGACGTTGTCGCGGTTGTAGGTCTCGAAGTAGCCCTCGTCCAGGATCAGGCGCTTGGTGCCGATGGGGTAGCTCGGCAGCAGGCGGCGGGCGATGGCCGGGTCGCGCACGGTCTGCCGAATCTTGTCCCGCACGAACTCGCACAGCGTCTCGTTGGCCGCGGCGTTGGTCATCAGGTCGCCGTAGGTGCCGAACGCGATGCTGAGCCCGCCGCGCTGCCAGTGTTGCTCGTAGGCGGCAGTGCGCTGCTCGGGCGTATCGTCGAGCGCCGAGCGCGTGGGCGACGGAAACGGCGTGCCGGCGAGTGTTTCCAGCATCACGGCGCGCAGCTGCGGCCACTGCGCGCGGGTCCGGCGCTTGAACTCCTCGTCGAGTGGCCGGTTGCGAGCCGGGATGGCGTACTGCGGCGTGCGCTGGAACACCGACAGATGCGCCGCCTCGCGGGCGATGACCGGGATGGCCTGCAC
>NZ_JAQVGQ010000059.1 GCF_028696615.1 Immundisolibacter sp.
AACTGCTCCAGCCACTCGACCGACTCGGCGTCGAGATGGTTGGTCGGCTCGTCCAGCAGCAGCATGTCGGGCTTCGACAGCAGCAGCCGGCACAGCGCCACGCGGCGCTTCTCACCGCCTGACAGATGCTCGATGCGCGCCTCCCAGGCCGGCAGGCGCAGCGCGTCGGCGGCGACTTCGAGCTGCACGCCGGCGCTGTCGCCGTCGGCGGCGGCGATTTCGCCTTCCAGGCGCGCCTGCTCCTCGGCCAGCTTGTCGAAGTCGGCGTCCGGCTCGGCGTAGGCGGCGTAGATTTCCTCCAGCCGCTTTTGCGCCGCCAGCACGCCGCCGATGCCCTGCTCCACCGCCTCGCGCACGGTCTGCGAGGGATCGAGCTGCGGCTCCTGCGGCAGATAGCCGATCTTGATGCCCGGCATGGGCACCGCCTCGCCCTCGATCTCCTTGTCCACGCCGGCCATGATGCGCAGCAGCGTCGACTTGCCGGCGCCGTTCAGGCCCAGCACGCCGATCTTGGCGCCCGGGAAGAACGACAGCGAAATGTCTTTGAGAATCTCCCGCTTGGGCGGCACGATCTTGCCCACGCGGTTCATGGTGAAAACGTATTGAGCCATATGACGAAACAGCCGGGAAAAACCGATAAGGATAAGGCCGCGGCGGGCCTGTGTCAGGAGCCGTGGGTGACGCGATCGCGCAGGTACACCGGCAGGGCGAGTTCGGGCGGCACCGCCTGCCCACGCTCGAAGGCCCGCGCCGCCAGGCGCGCCAGCGCACCGGCGCGCGGCTCGGCCGTGACATCGACAGCCTCGATACGCGCGCCGAGCCGCGCGCGCAGTGCCTCGCCGTGCGCCGCCCAGCCGGCCCCGACGCCCAGCCCGCGCCAGGCGGGATCGGCCGGCAGCACCACGTGCTCGGGCGGCGCCAGCGCGTCGTCCACATCGGCCTCGACCAGCCCGTCGGCGCCGCGCGTGTAGTAGCCGTAATACACCTCGCCGAGGCGCGCATCGAAGGCCGCCAGCACGCGCCCTGCCCCGCTCGCCTGCGCCAATGCGGCGAGCGTGGACACCGGCACCACCGGCCGGTCGAGCCCGAGCGCCAGCCCCTGCGCCACGCCGGCGGCGATGCGAAGGCCGGTGAAGGCGCCCGGCCCGCGGCCAAACGCGATGGCGTCGAGTGCATGGCGCGTCATGCCGGCCGCGGCCAGCACGCCATCGATCATCGGCAGGATCAGCGCCGCGTGCTGGCGCGGCGCCAGGCGGTGGTCCTCGATCACCTCGTCGCCAACCCGCAGCGCCACCGAGCAGCAGTCGGTGGCGGTTTCGAGCGCCAGCAGGTTCACGGAATCTCCTCGAAAAACCGCTCGACCTCGGCCAGTTCGCGCGTGATCGGCATGTCCGGCAGGCTGTGCAAAAACACCTTGCCGTAGCCGCGACTGAGCAGGCGCCGGTCGCCCACCATCAGCACGCCGCGGTCGCCGGCATCGCGGATCAGCCGACCCAGGCCCTGCTTGAGCGTGATCACGGCGTGCGGCAGCTGGTAGTCGTTGAAGGCGTCCTGGCCGTGAGCGCGCAAATGCGCGATGCGCCCGGCGACGATCGGCTCGCCCGGCGAGGCGAACGGCAGCTTGTCGACGATGACGCACGACAGCGCCTCGCCGCGCACGTCCACGCCCTGCCAGAAGCTGCCGGTGCCGAGCAGCACCGGCGCCGCGGCGCGGCGGAATTGCGAAAGCAGCTCGCCGTTCGGCCGCTCGCCCTGCACCAGCAGCGTGAAGCCCTCCACATGGCGAAGACGCGTCGCCGCCCGGCGCAGCGCGCTGTGGCTGGTGAACAGCATGAAGGCGCGCCCGCGGCTCGCCCGCAGCACCGGCAGCGCGGCGTCGACCAGCGCGTCGGTGTAATCGGCATCGGCAGGCTCCGGCAGTCCCTGTGGCAAATACAGCAAGGCCCGCTCGCGGTAATCGAAGCCGCCCGGCAGCGCGAGCGTGCGCGCGTCGGACAGTCCCAGGCGCTGCACGAAGTGCCCGAACTGCCCGGCCACGGCAAGCGTGCCGGACGTGAACACGCAGGCACGGCCGGCGCGCGCGAAGCGCTCGGCGAACAGCGGCGCCACGTCCACCGGGCTTGCGTGCAGCGTGCAGGAGCGCGCGCGCACGTCGATCCAGCGCACCTGATCGGCCTGGCTGTCGGCCAGAAACGGCGAAAGACGGCTCTGCAACAAGGCCACGCGCGCGGCGGCGTTGTCGAGATCGCCGCTGCGGCCCTCCAGCGCTTCGAGCGCCGGTCCAAGCGCCGCGAGCGCGTCGCGGATGGCTGCGAGCGCCGCGGCGAAGCGCGCCGGCAAGCGCGCCGGCCACGGCTCGCGCCGCGCCGGCTCGCCGAGCGAGGCCAGCAGCTCGGCCGCCGCCGCGCGCAGCGCCTCGGCGAGCACCGGTAGCTCGGGCACGTCGCCGAGGTCCGCCGCCAGTGCGACCAGATCGCGCGCCATATCCACCAGTTGCAGGCTGCCGAGGCTCGTACCAAAAAACAACGTCGCCACGTCCGGCAGCAGATGCGCCTCGTCGAACACGAACACGTCGGCGTCCGGCAGCACCTCGCCGAAGCCGGTTTCCTTGAGCGCCAGATCGGCGAAGAACAGGTGATGGTTCACGACCACCAGATCCGCCTGCTGCGCGGCGCGCCGCGCCTTCAGCAGAAAGCACTCGCCGATCTGCGGGCAGTCCTGACCGAGACAGTTGTCCGCGGTTGAGGTCACGAACGGGCGCAGGCTCGACTGCGGCGAAAGATCGTCCAGCGTGTCGAGATCGCCGTCCGGCGAGCGCTCGGCAAACCCACGCACGGCAGCGAGCGCCGGGTGCAGCGTGAGCTCGACGCCGAAATCGCCCGCCAGCAGGCGCTTCAGGCGATGCGGGCACAGGTAGTTGGCACGGCCCTTCAGCAGTGCCGTCTCGACGGCGAGCCCGAGCGCCCGCTGTAGCGTCGGCAGATCACGGTGGAACAGCTGGTCCTGCAGCGCGCGCGTGCCGGTCGCAATCAGCGCCTTGCGTCCAGCGAGCAGTGCCGGCAGCAGATACGCGAAGGTCTTGCCGGTGCCGGTGCCGGCCTCGACCAGCAGCGTGGCGCGCTCGGCGATGGCCGCTTCCACCGCCGCGGCCATTTCGAGCTGCGTCGCCCGCGGCGCGAAGCCCGGCAGGGCCTCGACCAGTGGGCCGCCTGCGCCCAGCAGTTCCGTGGCCGTCACGCTGGTGCCGCCTCGGGCAAAAAGGCTTCGAGCACGCTGTCCAGCAGCTCGAAACCGCGCACCGTGGCGCGCGCGCCCGCGGCGTCGAGCGCGATCAGGCCTTGTGCGGCAGCGGCTTCCAGCTGCGGGCGGATGGCAAGCGGCGTGAGACCCGTGCGCTCGGCGAACTGCCGCCAGGTGAAGCCATCCGTGAGACGCAGTGCGTTCAGCAGGAATTCGAATGCCCGCTCCGATGGCGCCACCCAGCGCTGCTCGGCCGCCGCGTCGCCAGTCATTGCATGGGTCATATACGCCTGCGGCTGGCGGTACTTGGCCGTGCGCAGGATGCCCTCGGCCAGGGTGAGCTTGCCGTGCGCGCCGGCGCCGATGCCAAGGTAGTCGCCGAACTGCCAGTAATTGACGTTATGCCGGCATTCCTGCCCGGGCCGCGCGTGGGCGGACACCTCATAGCGCCGGTAACCCGCGCCCGCGAGGCGTTCGAGCCCGGCCGCCTCGATGTCCGCCAGCGCATCCGGCGCCGGCAGCTCGGGCCGCGCGCTGTAGAACACCGTGTTCGGCTCGACCGTGAGCTGGTACCAGGACACGTGGCCGGGATCGAAGGCCAGGGCCACGTCGAGATCGGCCAACGCCCGCGCCAGGTCCTGCCCCGGCAGGCCGTACATGAGGTCGATGTTCACGCGCTCGAAGCCGCTCTTCAGCGCCACCTGCACCGCCCGCCGCGCGGCGGCGGCATCGTGAATACGCCCGAGCGCTTTCAGCGCGCCGTCGTCGAAGCTCTGCACGCCGAGCGAAAGGCGGTTCACGCCCGCGGCGGCGAAACCTTCGAGGCGCGCCGTGTCGAGCGTGCCGGGGTTAGCCTCCAGGGTGATCTCGGCGCCGCCCAGCAGCGGCAGGCGCGCGCGCAGTTCCGACAACAGACGGTCGATGGCCTCGGGCTCGAACAGGCTAGGCGTGCCGCCGCCGATGAACACGCTGAGTACCGGCCGCCCCCACACCCGCGGCAGCTCGGCTTCGAGATCGCGCAGCAGGGCGTCGATGTAATCATCCTGCGCCAGCGGCCCCGCGACGGCGTGGGAATTGAAGTCGCAGTACGGGCAACGCCGCACGCACCACGGCAGGTGCACGTACAAAGACAGCGGCGGGGCGCTGCTAAACTGCGCCGCCGCGCCGTTACCGAGGCGGTGAAACGTGAGGGTTTTCAAGGTCATGCAGATGCGCTGGCGCAGGAGCTGCGCACGCGAAGTATATCGCCCGCTGCTGGCGGCCCTGCTGCTGGCGCTGTTCGCACCGCTGGCAAGTGCCGGCACGGTGCTGAATCCGCCGCGCCCGATCGAACACCTCAAGCTGATCGACCAGCACGGTGCGCCGGTCACGGCCGACAGCCTCGCCGGCCGCTGGACGGTGCTGTTCTTCGGCTTCACGCACTGCCCGGACGTGTGCCCGACCACGTTGGCGCGTCTGGCCGGCGTGCAGCGCCGCCTGCCGGAGCACCTGCGCCCGAAGGTGCGCTTCATGCTGGTATCGGTGGACCCGATGCGCGACACGCCGCAGCGTCTTGCCGAGTACGTCGGCCAGTTCGGGCAGGATTTCGTCGGTGCCACGGCGCCGCTGGGCGAACTCGCGCCGCTGCTGAAGGAACTTGGCGTCAGCTATGCCTACACGGCACAGGATGATGGCCAACACGCGAACCATGGCGGGCACGCCGGCCACGCCATGCCGGCCTACACCATCACGCATTCGGAGACGCTTTACGTGCTGGACACGCAGGCGCGGCTGTATGCCGTGTTCACGGACCCGAAGGACGACTACGCCCTGCAGCGCGATCTGACCGCCTGGGTGGGCGGGCGCTGAAGCGCGCTCGCGCCCGCCCACGTCGCGCCCCGACACGAAGCGAGTTGAACAAACGGCATGCATGCCCTGCTTCAACGCCCCGCTGAAAAACTGCCATTGCCCACGCCGTCCCCTGCCGCCGACCCGCCCGTCACATAAACGTTCGGCCTAGTGCCGGCTGACCTCGATCAACCCTGCCGGCCGGGCCTGCGGCCAAAATGCCGTGTCCGAATCAACGATACGGGTGAGGCCATGCAGGCACAGGCAGCCGAGTACAACGACACCGTGGTGCGGCAGTTCGCCGTCATGACCGTGGTGTGGGCCATCGTCGGCATGCTGGTGGGGGTGTTCATCGCCGCCGAGCTGATCTGGCCCGACCTCAACCCGGGCCTGCCGTTCCTGAGCTACGGCCGTCTGCGCCCGCTGCACACCAACGCGGTGATCTTTGCCTTCGGCGGCTCGGCGCTGTTCGCCACCAGTTACTACGTGGTGCAGCGCACCTGCGGCGTGCGCCTGGCGTTCGACCGGCTGGCGGCGTTCACGTTCTGGGGCTGGCAGGCGGTGATCGTGGCGGCCGCCGTCACGCTGCCGCTCGGCATCACCACCAGCAAGGAATACGCCGAGCTCGAGTGGCCGATCGACGTCCTGATCACGCTGGTATGGCTCAGCTACGCGGCGGTGTTCTTCGGCACCATCGCCCGCCGGCGCATCCAGCACATCTACGTGGCCAACTGGTTCTACGGCGCCTACATCATCACCATCGCCGTGCTGCACGTGTTCAACAGCCTGGAAATCCCGGCCGGCTGGTTCAAGTCCTACCCCGTGTACAGCGGCGCCGTCGACGCCATGGTGCAGTGGTGGTACGGGCACAACGCGGTCGGCTTTTTCCTGACCGCCGGCTTCCTCGGCATGATGTATTACTTCGTGCCCAAGCAGGCGCAGCGGCCGGTGTACTCGTACCGCCTGTCGGTGGTGCACTTCTGGGCGCTGATCTCCACCTACATGTGGGCCGGCCCGCACCACCTGCACTACTCGGCGCTGCCGGAGTGGGCGCAGTCGCTCGGCATGGTGTTCTCGCTGATCCTGCTGGCGCCTTCCTGGGGCGGCATGATCAACGGCGTGATGACGCTGTCCGGCGCCTGGGACAAGCTGCGTACCGACCCCATCCTGCGGTTCATGATCGTGGCGGTGTCCTTCTACGGCATGTCCACCTTCGAGGGGCCGATGATGTCGATCAAGACCGTCAACGCGCTCTCGCACAACACCGACTGGACCATCGGCCACGTGCACTCGGGCGGGCTCGGCTGGGTGGCCTATATCTCGCTCGGCGCCATGTACGCGCTGATTCCCAAACTGTTCGGCAAAGACAGGGTCTACAGCACGCGCCTGATCGAGTGGCACTTCTGGGTGTCCACCATCGGCGTGGTGCTGTACGTGGCCTCCATGTGGATCGCCGGCGTGATGCAGGGCCTCATGTGGCGCGCCGTGAACCCGGACGGCACGCTGACCTACAGCTTCGTCGAGGCGCTGGCCGCCACCAAGCCTTACTACCTGGTGCGCTTCATGGGCGGCGCCATGGTGCTGTCGGGCATGCTCATCATGGTCTACAACCTGTGGCGCACCGTGCGCCAGCCGGCGCCGGTCGCCCAGCCCGCCGCTGCCTGAGGGATCACCGATGAACCACGAAGTCGTCGAAAAAAACCTCGCCGTGCTGGCGGTGGCGATCGCCATCGTCATCAGCATCGGCGGGCTGGTGCAGATCGTGCCGCTGATGTTCAGTGCCAAGGTCACGCAACCCATCGAGGGCGTGAAGCCCTACCCGGCGCTCGCGCTCGCCGGGCGTGACGTGTACGTGCGCGAGGGCTGCTACACCTGCCACACGCAGATGATCCGGCCGTTTCGCGCCGAAACCGAGCGCTACGGCCACTACTCGGTGGCCGGCGAGTCGGTCTACGACCGGCCGTTCCAGTGGGGCAGCAAGCGCACCGGACCGGACCTGGCGCGCGTCGGCGGCCGCTACAGCGACGACTGGCACCGCGTGCACCTGCTTAACCCGCGCGACGTGGTGCCGGAATCGAACATGCCGGCGTTCCGCTGGCTGGAGACGACTCCGGTGGACGGCGACACCGTGCAGCGGCACATGCGGGCGCTCAGGCGCCTGGGCGACCCCTACACCGATGCGGACATCGAAGGCGCCCCGGCCGCCGTGGCCGGCAAAACCGAGCTCGACGCCCTCATCGTCTACCTGCAGGGTCTGGGCAGGGCGCTGCCGGCGGGAGCGGCGCGATGAGCATCGGCGTGCTGTGGGGACTTTTCACCGGCCTGGTGCTGGTGCTGTTCGTGCTGGGCGTGGCGTGGCTGTACACCCGCCCGCGCGACGTCTTCGACGCCATGGCAAAGCTGCCGCTGCGCGACGACCGCGCCCCGTCTGCCAAGGAGGACCGCCCGTGAGCACCGCCTGGAGCTGGTACGTCACCGTGCTGTCGTTGGCCAACATCCTGGCCTGCGTGTGGCTGATCCGCTGGACCGCCAAAAAGCGCCCCGGCGAGGGCGCGGCGGGCGACACCACCGGCCACGAGTGGGATGGCCTTCGCGAGTACAACAACCCCATGCCGCGCTGGTGGCTGGGACTGTTCTACCTCACCATCGCGTTCGCGCTCGTCTATTTGTTGCTCTACCCCGGCCTGGGCAACTTCAAGGGCCTGCTCGGCTGGACGCAGACCGGCGCCTACGAGGCCGAAGTCAAGAAGGTCGAAGCCGACGTGGCGCCGCTGTTCGCCAAATACGCCGCCACGCCGGTCCCGGAGCTGGCCAAGGACCCGGCCGCCATGGCGACCGGCCGGCGTCTGTTCGTGACCAACTGCGCCGTCTGTCACGGCGCCGACGGCCACGGTAGCCGGGGCTTCCCGAACCTCGCCGACGGCATCTGGCAGTGGGGCGGCAGCCCGGAGCAGATCGAACAGACCATCACCCAGGGCCGCCAAGCCGCCATGCCGCCGTGGGGAGCCGCGCTCGGCGAGGACGGCGTCAAGGCCGTGGCCACCTACGTGCGCAGCCTCAGCGGCAAGACCGGCGATCCTGCGCTGATCGCCGCCGGCAAGGAAAAATTCCAAACCCTGTGCGTGGCCTGCCATGGCCCGGACGGCAAGGGCAATCCCATGCTCGGCGCTCCTGACCTGACCGACGATTACTGGCTCTACGGCGGCAGCCAGGAGGCCGTCGAGACCAGCATCCGCAACGGCCGCATGGGCGTGATGCCGGCACACAAGGACCTGCTGAGCCCGCAGCGCATCCACGTGCTGGCCGCCTACGTGTACGGGCTGTCCCATGAACAACCCTGACGACGATTTCATCATCGACGCCGAACACGCCCGCCCGCACGGCTGGCTGCATCGGCTGGGCGCGGTGCTGTGGCCGTCGTTTCTGACGGCCGGCGTGGCGACGGCGGTGTTCTTCGCCAACGTCGACCCCGAGGGCCTGCGCCTGGCCAGCTTCCCCGACTGGCAAATCAGCCGCGAGGCGGGTTACACGGTCGGTTTTTTCATGTTCTGGGCGGTCACCGCCGCCTCGAGCTTCATCACCCTGACCCTGCTCGAGCCGCCGCGGCAGAAGGTCCGCTCGCCCCATGCCTGAACCCGCTGCAGAACCCGCGCTGTACGCCTCGCGACCGAAGGTCTATCCGCGCGAAATCGACGGGCGCTTTCAGCGCCTGCGCAAACTGGCCGTGCTGGTGTTGCTCGGCCTTTTCTATGGCCTGCCTTGGCTCGGCTGGGACGGCCGCCAGGCGGTGCTGTTCGACCTGCCGGCGCGCCAGTTCCACGTGTTCGGTCTGCTGTTCCTGCCGCAGGATTTCTTTTTTCTGGCGCTGCTGCTGATCTGCGCCGCGCTGGCGCTGTTCTTCTTCACCGCCGTGGCCGGGCGCTTGTGGTGCGGCTACGCCTGCCCGCAGACGGTATGGACCGAGGTGTTCCTGTGGATGGAGCGCTGGGTGGAGGGCAACCGGGCACAGCGCATGCGTCTGGACAAGGCGCCGTGGACGGCCGAGAAAATCCTGCGCAAAACGACCAAACAGGCGCTGTGGATCGCCTTCTCACTGTTCACCGGCTTCACCTTCGTCAGCTACTTCACGCCGCGCACCGAGCTGTGGCAGGGCCTGACGCACCTGCAGCTCGGTGGCTGGGAATGGTTCTGGGGCCTGTTCTATGGCTTTGCCACCTACGGCAACGCCGGCTTCATGCGCGAGAACGTGTGCATCTACATGTGTCCGTACGCGCGCTTTCAAAGCGCCATGTTCGACAAGGACACGCTGATCATCACCTACGACCGGGCCCGCGGTGAGCCACGCGGCGGCCGGCCGCGCGGCATCGACCCGCGCAGCCGGGGCCTCGGTGACTGCGTGGATTGCACGCTGTGCGTGCAGGTGTGCCCGACCGGTATCGACATCCGCGACGGCCTGCAGTACGAGTGCATCGGCTGCGCCGCCTGCATCGACGCCTGTGACTCGGTCATGGACCGCATGGGCTACCCGCGCGGCCTGATCCGTTACACCACCGAAGCGGCCGTGCAGGGCGGAAAAACACACGTGCTGCGCCCGCGTATCGTCATCTACGGCCTGCTGCTGCTGTCGCTGCTGACCGCGCTCGGCACCGCCATCGCGCTGCGCACGCCGCTGACGGCCGAGCTGATCGCCGACCGCGGCCGCTTGTACCGCGAGACCGGCGACGACCAGATCGAGAACGTCTACACGCTCAAGGTGGTCAACAAATCGACCGCCACCGAACATTACCGCGTCAGCGTCAGTGGTCTGCCGGGGGTGGTGATCGAAACCGATCCGCCGGAATTCAGCCTGCCGCCGGGCGGCGTGGCGGTGGTGCCGACGCGCATCCGCGCGCCGGAAGACGTGCTCGAACGGCGCGTGACCACACTCACCCTGACCGTGAGCGCCGCCAGCGGCGCCGCCGTCACCCAGCCCGTGCGCTTCATCGGACCCGCCGATCATGACTGAGCCGCTGCCCGCCCCGCCCTGGTACCGTCAGCCCTGGTTCTGGCTGGTGGCGGCGCCGCCCATCGCGGCCGTGGTCGGTGGTCTGCTGACGGTGTGGATCGCCGTGCGCAACGCCGACTCGCTGGTGGTGGACGACTATGCACGCATCGGCCGCGCCTTCGAGCTCGACCAGTCGCGCGACCGGCAGGCACGGGCGCTTCGCGTCAGCGCCGTGCTGCACCTCGACCGCGCCACCGGCGCCTTTGAAATCGACGTAAACGGCGTGCCGGCGGGCGAACTGCAAATCGTCCTGCTGCACCCGATCACCGCCCGCGGCGACCGGCGGATCACCGTCACTGCCGACGCCGACGACCACTACGCCGGCAGCTTCGGCCCGCTGGATGCGGCGCGGCGCGAGGTCGAGATCGCCTCCACCCAGCAAGGCTGGCGCTTGCGCGGCGTGCTGCCGCCCGGCGTCGGCGAGCTGCGACTGACCGCGCCGTGAATGGCGAGTGCTTTCACTGTCATGAGCCGCTGCCACCGGGCGTTGATCTCACCGTCAGCGTAGACGGCCAGCCGCAGCCGGTGTGCTGCCGTGGCTGTCAGGCGGTGGCGGAACTCATCCTCGCCGGTCATGCCGACTACTACCGATTTCGCACCGCACCGGCGGCGCGGCCCCTTGCGCCGGATGACGCCGACGCTTGGACCGCCTTCGACCGCCCGCAAGCGCAGGCCGCCTTCGTCCAATCGCTGTCGGATGGGCGCGCGCGCGCCGGCTTCGTGGTCGAGGGCCTGCGCTGCGCCGCCTGCGCCTGGCTGATCGAGCACCATCTGGCGCCGCTGGCCGGCGTGGACGAGGTGCGCGTGAGCCCGGCCACCGGCCGCGTGCAGCTCACCTGGCAGCCGGATCGGGTGCCGCTGTCGAAGCTGCTGGCGGCGCTCGCCGCGCTCGGCTACCGGCCGCACCCGCTGCCCGCCGATGCCCGCGATGCCGCTGCGCGCGAGCGCCAGGGTGCGCTCAAACGATTACTGGTGGCCGGGCTCGGCATGATGCAGGTGTCGAGCTTTGCGTTCGCGTTCTACGTGGCCGGCGACGGCCTGGAGCCGGCCGTGCGGGACTTCCTGCGCATCGTCAGCATGCTGGTGGCGCTGCCGGTGCTGCTGTACGCGGGCGCGCCGTTCTTTGCCGGCGCCGTGCGGGGACTCAGGCACGGGCGGCCGGGCATGGACCTGCCGGTGGCGCTGGCGCTGGCGCTGGCCGGTGGCGCCAGCGTGTGGATCAGTTTTTTCGGCGGGCGCGAGGTGTACTTCGACTCGGTGGTGATGTTCGTGTTCTTCCTGTCGGTGAGCCGCTGGTTCGAGGCCGACGCGCGTGCCCGCGTGCGCAGCGTGGGCGAGGCGCTGGCCGCCGCACTGCCGGCGAGCGTGCTGCGCCTGACCGACGCCGGCCCGCAGCCGGTGGCGGTGAGCGAACTCGTCCCCGGCGATCGCGTGCTGGTCGGCAGCGGCGACGTGATCCCCGCCGACGGCGTGCTGGTGGAAGGCCGCAGCGAAGTCGACGAGGCGCTACTCACCGGCGAGGCCGAGCCGCGCCCGCGTGCGGTGGGTGACGCGCTGATCGCCGGCGCCGTCAACCTCGGCCCGCCGGTCACGCTCGAGGTACAACGCACCGGCGCCGCCACGCAGTTGTCGCAGATCGCCCACCTGCTGGAACGCGCGCAGGCCGAGCGCCCGCCGCTGGCGCTGCTGGCCGACCGGCTGGCGCAGGGCTTCATCACGCTGGTGCTGCTGGCGGCCGCCGCCACCGGCGTTTACTGGTGGTTCGCCGCGCCCGCGCATTGGCTCGCCAACACGCTCGCCGTGCTGGTGGTGTCCTGCCCCTGCGCGCTGGCGCTTGCGACGCCGACGGCGTTTGCCGCCGCGGCGGCCGGGCTCGCCCGGCGCGGACTGCTGGTCACGCGCGGCGCGGCGCTGCAGAACCTGGCGCGCGCCGGCACGGCGCTGTTCGACAAGACCGGCACGCTCACCCAGGCGCGGGCGCAGATCGCCGCCATGCGCAGCCTGGACGGTCGACCCATCGAGCGCCACCTCGCCACCGCCGCGGCGCTGGAACTGGGCGTGAGCCACCCGTACGCACAGGCGTTTGCGCCGCACGCCGCGGGACTCGTGGCGCAGCAGCGCGGCACGGTGCCGGGTGCCGGCGTGCGCGGCGTGGTCGATGGCCAGCCGTGGCGGCTCGGCAGGCCGGACTTTGCCGGCGCCGACCACGCGCTGCCCGCCGATCTCGAACCTGGTAGCTGGATTGGTTTGGGCGACGGACAACGCCTGGTCGCGCTGTTCCGCCTGCACGACCCGCTGCGCGCCGATGCCGCCGACACACTGGCCGGCCTCGCCCGGCGCAGCATCCGCACCGCCATCCTGAGCGGCGATGCGGCACCGGCGGTGGCCGAGGTGGCGACGCGGCTTGGCGTGGCCGACTGGCAGGCCGGCCAGACGCCGCAGCACAAGCTCGCCGCCATCCGCGATCGCCAACAGCGCGGCGAGCGCGTGCTGATGGTCGGCGACGGCATCAACGACGCGCCGGTGCTGGCCGGCGCCGACGTGTCGGTGGCCATGG